>NZ_JBGAHM010000013.1:0-87098 GCF_044226135.1 Methylocella sp.
GGCGGCGCCGGCGCCGCGCCCGGACTGACGGCGCCCGGCGCACGCCGGCGTGTGCGGATCGGCGCCGCGGCGGTTGGGGACGACGCGCAATTTTGCCGTGGCCCCGCGGCGCGCTCCGCATTACCATTGCGGACAGGCGCAGGGCGCTGCCAATCGCGCGGGGGTGCGCGCCTCTCGAACGGAGCCCGCTTCGGTGAATGACTCCGCCAGCTCTCCGGCCGCCTCCTATTCGACGGCGGGACCCGGCACGCGGCTCAATGACGTCTATGTGATCGACCGCCTGATCGCCACCGGCGGCATGGGGCAGGTGTACGCCGGCCGCGCCATCGAGACCGCCGACAAGGTGGCGATCAAGATGATCCGCCCCGAACTCGCCAAAAGCGACACCTATCTCGCGCTGTTCCGCAAGGAGGCGGCGGCGCTGCACCGGGCGCCGCACGACGCCATCGTCCGCTATTATCTGTTCACCACCGACCCCGAACTCGGCTGCCCCTATCTGGCGATGGAGTTCGTCGAGGGAGATTCGCTCGCGGCCGTGCTGGGGCGCGGCCCGCTGCCGCTCGAAACCGTGCGCGTGCTGCAGCGGCGCGTCGCCTCGGGGCTCGACGTCGCCCATCGCGCGGGCGTCGTGCACAGAGACGTCTCGCCCGACAACGTCATCCTGCCCGAGAACGACGCCAACCGCGCCAAGATCATCGACTTCGGCATCGCCCGCGACGCCAAGGGCGACGCGACGGTGATCGGCGGCGAATTCGCCGGCAAGTCGAACTTCGTCTCGCCCGAGCAGATCGGCCTTTACGGCGGCGAGGTGGGGCCGCAGTCGGACGTCTACAGCCTCGGCCTCACGCTGGTCGCGGCGCTGCTCGGGCGCCCCCTCGACATGGACGGGCTGCCGGCCGAGGTCGTGCGCAAGCGCAGCAGCGTGCCCGATCTCTCGGGCGTTCCGGCCGAAATCCGCCCGCTGCTCGCGCGCATGCTCGAACCCGACCCGCAGGCCCGGCCGACCATGGCCGAGGTCGCGGCCTGGTCGCCGGCGCAGGCGCCCGCCGCGCCGGCCGGAAACGGGAGCCCGCGCCGCCTGATCGCCGCAGGCCTCGTCGCGCTGGCGCTCGTCGGCGCGGGGCTTCTCGCCGCGCGCCTCGCTGGCGGGCGCGGCGCGGGCGCCGATTCGGGCGCCGGCGAAAGACCTGCCGGCGAAAGACCTGCCGACCAAAGACCTGCCGACCAAAGACCTGCCGGCGAAAGACATGCGGCCGAGGCGCCGCGCCTCGTCGCCGAAGAGCCGACGGCCGCCGCGCCCGAGACCGCGGCGCAGGAGCGCCGCGAGGATCCGCCCGCGACGGCGCCGGCGTCCGGGCCGCCGGCCGCGGCCGACGACCATCTTTCCGAGCTGAAGCTGTCCGAAATTCCGTTCGCGCCTTCGGCGGGCGCGACGCCGGAGCAGGCGTCGTCAGCGGCGGCGCCTTCCGTTCCGGCCGCGCCCACGACGCCCGGGCCCGAGGGCGCGACGCGCGACTGCGCGCGCTGCCCCGAAATGCTGGCGCTGCCGGGCGGCGCGTTCTCCATGGGCGGAAACGCCGATCCGAGCGAGCGGCCGATCCACAAGGTGCGGCTCGCCGCCTTCATGATCGGACGCTTTCCGGTGACGGGGGCCGAGTGGCGGGCCTGCGTCGAGGCCCATGGCTGCGCCTACGATCCCGGCGGCGACGACGACGCGCCGGCCCACAACCTCAGCTTCGACGACGCGAAGCAATATGTCGCCTGGCTGTCGGGCGCGACGGGGCGCCGTTATCGTCTGCCGAGCGAGGCTGAATGGGAATATGCCGCGCGCGGCGGCGTGACGACGAAATTCTGGTGGGGCGACGCGTTCCGGCCTGGCATGTCGGCCTGCCGCGGCTGCGGCGAGGAGAGCGGCGACGGCCCGCCGAAGGTCGGCCAGTTTCCGCCGAACCGCTTCGGCCTGCAGGACGTGACGGGCTCGGCCAAGCAATGGGTCGAGGATTGCTGGCGGCGCAACTACAGGGGCGCCCCGGCGAACGGAAGCGCCGTCGGCGGCGCCGATTGCCCGGAGCGGGTGCTGCGCGGCGGCTCATGGGCGAGCGCGCCCCCCGACCTCAGGGTGGCGAACCGCGAATTCTACGATCCGAAGGTGCGCTATCCCGGCCACGGGCTTCGCGTCGCGCGCGATCCGTGAGGCCGGGGCGGCCGCCGGCCGCAGGGGAGGAAAAGCGATGAAGCAGCAGTTCGGCCTGGCCTTCGCCCTGCTGGCGGCGGCCTGCGTCGCGCCGGCGCGGGGGCAGACGCAAGAACAGGGGCGGACGCCGGCGCAAACGCCGGCTCCGGCGCCGCAGCAGGCGCAGCCGCAGGGGGCGGCCGCCGCGCCGCCGGCGCCGGCGCCGGCCGGCGCGCGGCTCTACATCATCGCGCCGGCCAATGGGGCGCGGGTGCGCTCGCCGGTCACGGTGCAGTTCGGCCTCAGGGGCATGGGCGTGACGCAGGCGGGCAGCGCGGCGGCGAACGCCGGGCATCATCATCTGCTCATCGACGTCAGGGAGCCCGTGTCGGAGACCGAGGTCATTCCCTCCGACAAGAACCATCTGCATTTCGGCGGCGGCCAGACCGAGACGACGATCGACCTTCCGCCCGGGCGGCACACGCTGCAGCTCGTCCTCGGCGACGCGAAGCACAGGCCGTTCGCGCCGCTCGTCGCCTCGCGGAAGATCGAGATTGTGGTGGTCCAGCCGGGCAAAAAGAAGCGCCATCGCCACGACTGACGCCGCCCGTTCCGCCGCGCCCCGGCGCTCCGCCGCGCCCCGGCGCCGCCTGTCCGGCGCCGGGCCTGGAGCATTTTCAGTAAAAGTTGCAGGCTTTTACGGCAAGAAAATGCGTAAAGACAAAATCTTGGAGCGCGTGCGCGACGCGATGACGTCCGAACGCGCGCTAGCGCGTCGTCCCGCCCTGCGCGGCATGGCCCGTCTCGCGCAGGAAAAAGGTCAAGACCCCGGCGAGCGCCACGCCGGCGAGGAGCCAGCTTCCGGCGCTGCGGAAATCGGCCAGCGTCAGCGCGCCGCCCGGGTCGCGCGATTGCAGATACCGCCCAAACAGCGGATTGACGAGCGCCGTCATGGCGAAGACGAGGAAGTTGATCGCGCCCGTCGCGCTGCCCTTCACCTCGTCCGGGTTGACCTCCTTGATGACGCTGTAGGGGATCATCGCGGCGCTTGAGCCGACGCCGAACAGCAGGCCGAGCAGGTAGGGCGGAACGGCGCCGTCCGGCAGATAGAGGATGGCCGCGCCGGTCGCCAGCATGACGGCGACGCCCGCCACCACGACCGGCTTGCGGCGCCCGAGATAGTCGGCGGCGTAGCCGAGCAGCGGGCAGCCGATCACCCAGCCCATCGGCACCATGCTCGCGCGCAGCGCCGCATGGGCGAAGTCGACATGCAGCCCCTCGCGCAGGAAGGGGACGCCCCAGATCATGTCGAAGATGGTCGTCGGCAGGAACAGAAGCCCGGCGACGACGCCGCAGAGCCACGACTGCGGATTGGCGAGCACCGTCCGGTAGGGGGCGAACAGATTGCGCCATGGGCCCGCGGGGGCGCGCGCGTCGCGGGCGCCGGGCGTGATCATCATCATGGAGAGCGCGACGCCGACGAGGAACGTCGCCGAGATGAGCCAGAAGCTCCGCCAGTCGAGGACCGAATGGACGAGCGGCGCGACGCCGAACTGCCCGACCGAGCCGCCGAGCATGCCGAGGCACTGCGTCACGCCGACCGCCGTCGCGAGCCATTCCCGCGGAAAGCCGCGCGCGGCGAGATAGACCGCGCCGGTGAAGGCCACGGCCGAGCCCGCCCCCTGCAGCAGGCGTCCGATCCGCGCCCCGGCGAGCTCGCCCGAGCCAAACAGCGCCGCGCCGGCGGCGAGCGCGAGCACGCCGACGGGAATGACGTATTTCGCGCCGAGCCGGTCGAGCGCCGCGCCGGCGACGATCGCGAACAGGGCGTAGGTGTAATAATAAAGGCCGATCAGCGAGCCGAGCTCGACGCGGCCGAGCCCATGCGCCTGCGCGAGCTCGGGCAGCATCACGCCCGGCGCCGAGCGCAGCGCATATTGCGCAAAATAGAAGATCAGGCACAGCATCCAGGCGGCGATGAAGCCGATCCGCAGATGTTCGTCCTGCGACACGCTGACGGGAGGTTTTGTGAGCAGGGCCATGCGCGCGCCTTCTCGTCTCGACGGCGGCGATTCGGGCGCCGCGGTGCGGTCCGTTTAAGCGCGGCCGCGCCCGGGCGCAAGGCGTCGCGCCGTCGCGCGCGCTGCGTAAAACCTCCGTATAGTTTTATCGAAGGCCGTTCGGGCGCATTGTTTTGTCGCAGCTTCGCGCGGGCGCGGCGCGAACAGGTTTGGGCGGAACAAAGTGGGCACCCCTTCGATCATCATCGTCGACGACAATGAGGACGTCCGCGTCGCGACGCAGAACCTCGTCGAATCCTATGGCTTCGACGCGCGCGTGTTCGCGTCGGCGGAGGCCGTTCTCGAATCCGGCGACGTCGAGGGCGCGGCCTGTCTCGTCGCCGACGTGCAGATGCCGGGCATGGGCGGGTTCGAGCTGCACCGGGCGCTGATCGCGCGCGGGCGCCGGCTGCCGATCGTCTTCATCACCGCTTTTCCCGAGGCGCGCCTGCGCGACGAGGCCGTGGCCGTGGGGGCGCTCGGCTTTCTCTCCAAGCCGTTCGAGGCCGCGGCGCTCATCGAATGCGTCGAGGCGGCGCTGGGCCGCCCCTGACGCGGACGCCTCGCCTCGCCGCGGGGGCCCGGCCGCGGCCGGTTTGCGGCGCCGCCGCCGCGTCGCTATCCTGCCCGCCGCGCGGCGCGTCGCGACGCCAGCGGCAAGAACCACGGACAGCCGAAAGCTCCGGAACGCGATGCCGATCGATCTCCCTCCCCAACGGCCGTCGCCGTGGCGGCCCATGGCGGCGGCGGCGCTCGCCGCCGGAATCTTCCTGTTCGACACGCTGTCTCCGCTCGGCATAGCGATCGCCGTGCTTTACGCGCTCGTCGTGATCCTGAGCGCGGGTTTTGTCGACCGGCGCGGGGTTCTCGTCATCGCCGCGATCTGCATGGCGCTGACGATCGTGAGCTTCCTCGTCGGCCATGCGCACGCGCCGATGCTCGACGCGACGGTCCGCTGCGCCGTCAGCCTGTGCGCCATCGCCTCGACGGGCTTTCTCGTGGCGAAGGACCTTGAGGCGACGACGCATCTGCGGCGCCAGGCGGCGCTGCTCGAACTGACCCATGACGCCATCTTCGTCACCGACGCGAAGGGCGCGGTCGCCTACTGGAACCCTGGCGCCGAAGCGCTTTACGGCTGGAGCGCCGCCGAGGCGATGGGGCAGGACGCGGGCGCGCTGCTGCGCACCGCGGACGCCGGCGTGCGCGCCGGCGTCGACGCCGCGCTCGCCCGCGACGGACGCTGGCGGGGCGAATTCACGCGCCGGCGCAAGGACGGATCGACGGCGATCGTGGCGAGCAGGCTGTCGCTGCACAGGGACGAGCGCGGCCGCGCCGCCGCCGTCATGGAGACGAGCAACGACGTGACCGAGCGCAAGCGCGCCGACGACCGCCTGCGCGAGGCGGAGCAGGAGCTGCGGCGCGTCGTCGACACCATCCCGGCGCTGGTGTGGACCTCCTCGCCCGGGCGCGGCGAGATCGATTCGATCAACGCGCGCTGGCGCGACCTCGGCTGGACCTTCGACGACGTCGGCGGCCCCGGCTGGCGCGTCATGGTCCATCCCGACGATCTCGGCCGGATCGACGCGGGCTGGGCCGCGGCGCTGGCTTCGGGCGCGTCCTATGAGGACATGGCGCGCATCCGCGACGCCTCCGGCGAATGCCGCCGCATGGTGATCAGGGCCGCGCCGCTGCATGACGGGGCCGGCGCGGTCAAGCGGTGGTACGGCGTCGCGAGCGACGTCGAGGACCAGATGCGGGCCGAGGAAAGCCTGAGCCGCGTCCAGGCGGAGCTGTCGCACATGGCCCGGGTCACGACGCTCGGCGAGCTCGCCGCCTCGATCGCGCATGAGGTCAACCAGCCGCTCGCGTCCGTCGTCACCAACGGCGAGGCCGGCCTGCGCTGGCTGTCGCGGGACCCGCCGCGGCTCGACGCCGTGCGCGCCTCGCTCGAAAAGACGATCGCCGGCGCACGCCGGGCGAGCGAGGTGGTCGCGCGGCTGCGCGCCCTCGCGCGCAGGTCCGAGCCCGAGCGGCGGCCGGTCGACCTCAACGGCCTGATCGAGGAGACGCTGGGCCTGCTGCAACGCGAGATCGAGCGCCACGGGGCGAAGCTGGAGCTGAGGCTCGCGCCGACGCCGCCCGTTCCAGGCGACCGCGTGCAGCTTCAGCAGGTCGTCATCAATCTCGCGATGAACGCGCTTCAGGCGATGGACGGCGTCGACGGCCGCGCCCGCGTTCTGACCATCGCCGCCGGGGCCGAGCGGCGCGACGGCGGCGAGACCGTGCTGGCGGAGATCGCCGACACCGGCGTCGGGCTCGGCGGCGCCGAGGCGGCGAAGCTTTTCGACGCCTTCTACACGACCAAGGGGGACGGGCTCGGCATGGGGCTTTCGATCTGCCGGTCGATCGTCGAGGCGCATGGCGGGCGGATCGAGGCGCAGGCGAACGGCGCGGCCGGCGCGAAATTCCGCCTCGTCCTTCCGGTCGAGGCCGAGGGAGCCCGGACATGACGCGTCCGCCGCAGGAGGCCGGGCCCATGGCGATCGTCGTCGAGGACGACGACGACATGCGCGACGCGCTGCAGAACCTGTTCGCCTCGATCGGGCTCGGCGTTCTGGCCTTCCGTTCGGCCGCCGAGATGACCCGCGCGCAACTGCCCGACGCGCCGTCCTGCCTCGTGCTCGACATCCGCCTTCCGGGCGTCGGCGGGCTCGAGTTCCAGGACCAGCTCGCCCACGCCGGCGTCGACCTGCCGATCGTGTTCATGACCGGCCATGGCGACATTCCCATGACGGTGCGCGCGATGAAGGCCGGGGCCGTGGATTTCTTGACGAAGCCGTTCCGCGACCAGGACATGATCGACGCCGTGTCGTCGGCGATCGCGCGCGACAGGGCGCGGCGCGAGACGCGCCGGCGCGGCGGCGAGCTGCAGGCGCTCTACGACGGACTGACCCCGCGCGAGGCCGAGGTGATGGAGTTCGTCGTCAAGGGGCTGCTCAACAAGCAGATCGCCGGCGAGATGGGGCTCGCCGAGATCACGGTGAAGATCCATCGCGGCCATCTGATGCGCAAGATGGGCGCGCGCTCCGTCGCCGACCTCGTGCGCATGTCGGAGGCGCTTGGCCGGCGCGGCGGCGGCTGAGGCCGGGACGCCGGCCGCTCCGGCCGGATCGTGTCGCCGGATCGTGTCCTGGAGCGCGCTCGAACATCTTGTCTTTGCGAATTTTCTTTACGCGAAAGTCTGCAACTTTCGCTGAAAAGGCCTCATCTCGCTGTTTAAGCGCGTTTTCTTGACGTAAAAGTCGGCAACTTTTACTGAACATGCTCTAGCGGGCGGCGATCGCCATGCGGATGAGGTCGGCGAAGGTGCGCACGCCGAGCTTTTTCATGAGCGTGGCGCGATGGCTCTCCACGGTCCGCTGGCCGATGCCGAGGTCGTTGGCGATGACCTTGTTGGCGCGGCCGGCGACGATCAGGTCGAGCACCGCGCGCTGGCGTTCGGTCAGCCGGCCGACGCGCTGGCGCGCCTCCCGCCGCACGTCGGCGGCGGGCGCCTTGGCCTCCAGCGCGCGGCCGAGGCTTTTGAGGAGCTGCTCGGGGCTGAACGGCTTTTCCAGGAAGTCGCAGGCGCCTTCGCGCATCGCCCGCACGGCGGTGTCGACGTCGCCGCGCCCCGTGATCATGATGACCGACGGCCGCGCGGCCGCGCTCTTGAGGCGGGCGAGCACTTCGAAGCCGTCGAGGTCCGGCAGGTTGGCGTCGAGGATGAGGCAGTCCTCGGGGCGGAAGGCGAGGCCCTCGACGTCGAGCCCGCTCGCGAGCGGGCGCGCGGCGTAGCCGCAGGATTCGAGCAGTTCGCGCAGCGAGCTGCGGACGTTCGAATCGTCGTCGACGATATAGACCGTCGCCTCCCGCAGCTCCTCGCGCGGCGGCGGGAGATGGGGGAGCTCCCCGGCGAGGCAGCTTTCGGCGGCGGCGCGGGCGTCGGCCCGCAGCGCCTGTATGGCGTCGAGCAGGTCGTCGGCCTGCACCGGCTTCGTCAGATGCGCGTCGGCGCCGGCCTTGATCTTCTCGATCGCGGCCGAGGAGATGTCGCCGGTCAGCGCGATCGCCGGCGTCCGGCGGCCGAGCGCGCCGCGCACGGCGTCGATCGTCTCGAGCCCGTTCATGCCGCCCGGCACGCTGTAGTCGACGATGACGAGATCGGGCAGGCAGACGCCCGATTCGACGAGGCGCAGGGCCGCGGGGCCGCTCGCCGCGGCGCAGACGGCGTGGCCTTCGGCCTCGAGCAGCATCTCGAGGCTTTCGCGCACGGACGGCTCGTCCTCGACGATCAGGATGCGGCAGGCGCGATCTCTCATCACGGGCGGCGGCAGGCGCGCGGGCTTGGCGTCGACCGTCGCCTCCGCCTCGCCGAGCGGCACGAGCACGCTGAAGCGCGAGCCCCTGCCAAAGCGCGACTGGACCTTCACCTCATGTCCGAGCATGGTCGCAAGATGGCGCACGATGGCGAGGCCGAGGCCGAGGCCGTCGTCCGAGCCTTTCAGATTCTCGGCGCCCTTGTGGAAGAACTCGAAGATCGAGGCGATCTCCGACTCCCTGACGCCGGGCCCTGAGTCGAGCACCTCGATGCTGATCGCGTCGCCGCGCCGCCTGCAGCCGATCAGGATCTTGCCCGAGGCGGTGAACTTGATGGCGTTGCTGACGAGGTTGCGAAGGATCTGGATGAGCAGCCGCGGATCGCTCTTGACGACCGCGCCGCAGCCGACGAGGCGCCAGTCGAGCCCCTTCGCCTGGACGAGCGTGTCGAACTCCGCGAACAGCTTGTTGAGCAGCATGTCGGCCGGAAAGCTCTGGATCACGGGCGTGATCGCGCCGGCCTCGAGCTGGTTGATGTCGAGGATGGCGTTGACGACGCCGTTCATGGCCTCGATGGTCTCGTCGAACTTCGCGCTGAGCTGGAGCGCGCGGCCCGTCAGCTTGCGCCTCAGGATCGCCGACAGCAGGCACATGGTCTGCAACGGCTGGCGCAGGTCGTGGCTCGCGGCGGCGAGGAACTGCGACTTCAGGCGGTTCGCCTTTTCAAGGCCGCGCGTGACGGCGGCGAGGCTCTCCTCGACGCGCTCCTTCTCGGTGACGTCGTCGAGGGAGAGCAGGAAGGCGTCGTCACAGGCGCCCGCCATCCTGCGCAAGGTGGTGAGCAGGATGAGCTCGCCCCCTCCGGGCGTTTCGATCTGGAGGCGGTGGTTTTCGACGTCGCCGAGCGTCGCCGACCCGGGCCACAGCATGTCCATGAGAAAGGGCGCGAGCGCCGCGGCCGGCGTCTCGCCGAGCGGGCGGCCGAGGAACGCCTCGCGGTCCGCGTCAAACAGCTCGCGGCAGGCCTTGTTGACCGAGCGCACCGAGAGCGAGCGGTCGAAGGTCAGCAGCGGCTTGCGCACGGTTTCGAGCACGCTTTCGAGATAGGCGCCCGCCGCCCTCAGCTCGTCTTCGGCGCGCTTGAGGCCGCCGATCGCCACATAGGTGATGACCACGCCGGCGTCGTCTCCGCCAAAGCGGCGCGGCGCGGTCATGCGCAGGAACCAGCTTCCGTCGCGCGCGCGCACCTCGCGCGCCGCCACGGGGCGGCCGGCGAGCGCGCTTCTTATGTCATCCGTCAGATGAATGTCCTCGACGCGCGGCGCGAGGTCCGACAGCGGGCGGCCGACGTCCGAGGCGATCAGCCCGAACAGTCCGGTCGCGCGCGGCGTGAAGAAGCGGATGCTGAAATCCGCGCCGAGCGCCAGCGTGGCGACGTCGGCGCTCTCCAGAATGTCGAGCAGGCCGGCCGCGGCGCGGGCGTCCCGCGCGCGGTCCTCCTCGAGCCGCCGGTTGACCTCGCGGAGCTCGCCGTTGAGGGCGCGCGCCTCGGCCTGCGCGGCTTCGAGCTCGTCGACCCTGCGGCGCAGCTCCTCGTTGAGCGTCGCGGCCTCGTGGTTGGCGAGGGCGAGCCCGTCGTTGACGAGCTCGAGCGTCCTCAGCGCATCTTCGAGGCGGGTCCGGTCGACGCCGAAATCAAGCTCCGTTTCGACGGACGTCATGGATTGAGGCTCCGTGATTGCGTCGGGGTCGCGGGCGCCTTCGTCTTCGGCGTCGTCCGCGTCTTCAGAAAAGCTGAGGAGAATCGCGTCGTCGCCGTCGTCCCGGACGCGCCGCGCATGAAGCGTCACCAGCACGCCGCCGCCGCGCCAGACCGCGCTCGCGCCGCCTGCGGCGCAGGGGCCTGCGGCCCGCCGCAACGCGCCGAGCGCCGGCCCCGAGAGGCCTGGCGGCAGCGCCGCCGCAAGCGCGCTGCCCGGACGCGGGTCGGGCGAGGTCAGATATCGCGCGACCGGCCCGGCGCAGCTCAGGATCTCGAAGCGCATGTTGACGACGACGCAGGCGTCGGCGCCGTCCGGGTCAACAGGCTGCGCGGGGAGCGCGCGCGACGCGTAGTCTCGCTGGCTGCGCGTCGTGGTTGTTCCCATTGCGGCGGCTCCTGTTGACTGAATGGCGAAGGGGCTGCTCGCGCCGGCCGGACACCTGCGTCGGACGCGCGTCGGCGGAGCGTACATGCGGCCGCGGCGTCGGGAGACGATGGAGAAAACGGCGTCGGCGTTGCGGCCAATGGACGGAGGTCAAGGACATAAGCGAGGCGCTCGCAGTAATCGCGACAAATGTTGAAAATTGTCAGGACACAAAACAGGCCGCCGGCGGAGCATTTCCTTGCGGCGAAAGCATTCTTTTTAATGTTAACTAGCTTAGCATTGAAATCGCATGCGTTTCAATAGCGGCATTTACCGATGCGCAAGTCCGGCGCGGGGGCGTCGCGGCGCGGCCACGCGCTCAGCACATTCCGATCCTTGTCCGCCACGTCGGGATTGATGGACAGATTGAGCGTCGGGGCCCGAGCGACCGGCTCGCCTCGACTGACCAACGCGTCCGGCGTTTTCCGCCCGACGACCATGCTCAATAGGTGAAACGTGAAAGTTGCAATCCTGGCGGGCGGGGCTGGCACCCGATTGGCTGAAGAAACCGACGTGCGGCCGAAGCCGATGGTCGAAATCGGCGGCATGCCGATTTTGTGGCACATCATGATGCATTACCACAGCTACGGCCACAACGAGTTCGCCGTCGCCCTCGGCTACAAGGGCGAATACATCAAGCGCTGGTTCTCCGACTATTGTTCGCTGAACGGCAGCATGACGCTGCACATGCAGACCGGCGGCGTGAAGCGCCACAACCCGAACGCCCCCGCCTGGTCCGTCGACCTCGTCGAGACCGGCCTGCCGACGCTGACCGGCGGACGCGTCAAGCGGCTGATGAACTGGATGACGCCGCAGCCGATCATGCTTACCTGGGGCGACGGCCTCTCGAACGTCGATCTCCACAAGCTGCTCGCCTTCCACAAGGCGCATGGCAAGCTCGCGACCATGACCGCCGTGCGCCCGCCGGCGCGCTATGGCTACATGGAGTTCGACGGCGACAGGGTGCTTGAATTCACCGAGAAGCCGCAGACCGCGGAAGGCTGGATCAACGGCGCCTTCTTCGTGCTCGAGCCCGGCGTCGTCGACTACATCGACGGCGACGACGTGATGTTCGAGCACGCGCCGATGCAGCGGCTCGCGGCCGACGGCCAGCTGATGGCCTACCGCCACGACGACTTCTGGCAATGCATGGACACGCTGCGCGAGAAACATCTCCTGCAGAAGATCTGGGACGGCGGCAAAGCGCCGTGGAAATCATGGAGCGACGCATGAAAGTCCTCGTCACCGGCCATCGCGGCTACATCGGCTCCGTGCTGACCGCCCTTCTGCTCGAGAAGGGCCATGACGTCACGGGCTACGACAGCGACCTCTACCGCGCCTGCACCTTCACGGGCGAGCTCGCCGAGGTTCCCGAATTCGAGAGCGACGTGCGCGACGCCAGCGTCGAGGATCTGCGCGGCTTCGACGCCGTGATCCATCTCGCCGGACTCTCCAACGATCCGCTCGGCGACTATCGCCCGGGGCTCACCGACGCGATCAACTGCAAGGCGTCGGTCCGGCTCGCGGCCCTCGCCAAGACGGCCGGCGTGCCGCGCTTCCTGTTCGCCTCGTCCTGCTCGACCTATGGCGCCGCGGGCCAGGATTTTCTCGACGAGACGGCGGCGTTCAATCCGGTGACGCCCTATGGCGCCTCGAAGGTCGACGTCGAGCTGGCCGTCGCGCCGATGGCCGACGAAAGCTTCAGCCCGACCTTCATCCGCGCCTCGACCGCCTACGGGCTGTCGCCCAGGCTGCGCTTCGACCTCGTGCTCAACAACCTCACCGCCTGGGCCTTCACCACAGGCGAAGTCTATCTCAAGAGCGACGGAACGCCATGGCGCCCGATCGTGCATGTCGAGGACATCGCCGCCGCCTATGTCGCGGCGATGACCGCCGACCGCCAGCTCGTGCACAACAAGGCGTTCAACGTCGGGCTCACCACCGAAAACTACCAGATGCGCGAGATCGCCGACATGGTGAAGGACGTCGTGCCCGGAAGCCGCGTCGACTTCGCGCCGGACGCGGGCCCCGACACGCGCTGCTACCGCGTCGACTGCGGCCACATCGCGCGCACGCTGCACGCCTTCAAGCCGCAATGGACGGCGCGGCGCGGCGTGGAGCAGCTCTACGGCGCCTTCTGCGACTCAGGGCTGACGCTCGACGATTTCGAGGGCGAGCGGTTCAAGCGCATCGCCCACATCAAGAAGCTCATTCGCGAAGGGTCGATCGACGAGGATCTCCGCCGCGTCCATGCGCGCGCCCGCGCCATCGCCTGACCGCCGCAAAGCAACGGAAACGATTTTCATGACTCATGACTTCAAACTCTCCGTGGCCGAGCATCGCTGCCGTTCCTGCGGCTCCGAAAATCTCGAAAACTTTCTCGACCTCGGCGACACGCCGCTCGCCGACCGGCTCGTGCCGGAGGAGCGGCGCGGCGAGCCCGAGCTGACCTTCCCGCTCAAGGTCGCCTTCTGCAAGGACTGCGCCCTGGTGCAGATCACCGAGACGGTCAGCCCCGAGATCCTGTTCGCCGACGCCTATCCCTATTATTCGTCCTTCTCCCCCGCGCTGCTCGAGCATTCGCGCAAAAACGCGCTCGGCCTGATCGAGAGCCGGCGGCTCGGGCCGGAGAGCCTCGTCGTCGAGCTTGCGAGCAATGACGGCTATCTTCTGAAGAATTACGTCGAGGCGGGAATCCCGGCGCTCGGGATCGACCCGGCGGACGGGCCGGCGGCGGCGGCCGAAAAGATCGGCGTGCCGACGCGCTGCGCCTTCTTCACCTATGACTACGCGCTCGGCCTGCGCGAGGAAGGAATCCGCGCCGACGTCATCCACGGCAACAACGTGCTCGCCCATGTCGCCGACACCAACGGCTTCGTCGCCGCGATCAGGCTGCTGCTCAAGGACGACGGCGTCGCCGTGATCGAGGCGCCCTATCTCGCCCCGCTGACCGAGCATTGCGAATTCGACACGATCTACCACGAGCACCTGTGTTATTTCTCGGGCGTCGCGCTCGACAAACTGTTTCGCCGTCACGGGCTTTATCTCAACAGGGTCGAGCATCTCGCGATCCATGGCGGCTCGCTGCGGCTTTATGTGGAGCCGGTCGAGAACGTCGAAGCGTCCGTCAAGGATCTTCTCGCCGCCGAAACCGCGCAGGGCCTCGACGGAATCGACTATTTCCGCGGCTTCTCGGCCAAGGTCGACGCGCTCAAGCGCGATCTCGTCGCGCTGCTGAAGGATCTCAAGGCGCAGGGCAAGTCGATCGCCGCCTATGGCGCGGCGGCCAAGGGCGCGACCATGATCAACACGGCCGGCGTCGGCCGCGAGCTCGTCGACTTCGTGGTCGACCGCAACGTCCACAAGCATGGCAAATACATGCCGGGCCAGGACATTCCGATCCTGCCGGTCGAGGCGCTGGTCGAGCGACGCCCCGATTACGTGCTCGTGCTCGCCTGGAATTTCGCCGACGAGATCCTGGCCCAGCAGGCCGAATATCGCGCGGGGGGCGGCAGGTTCATCCTGCCCGTTCCGACGCCCCGGATCGTCTGAGCACGGCGCGGGGCGCGGCCTCGCCGCAGGCCGCGCCCGACGCGTGCGGGCGGATTTTCTCAATTCATCGGAGAGGCGCCGGCGTCGCCGCCCGCACGGGCGGAGCGCGAGGCCGCGCCTTTCAGCCTCGGATCCGGAGACGGCCATGCCGATGGAGGCGAGTTCACATGACCTGCTGGCGGCCGCGCCGGCCCAGCAGGCCACGGCGCAGGGCGCGGGCCGGGGCCTGTTCGCAGGCCTTGGCGAAAGGGCGCAAACGGAGCGGACGCAAATCGAGCGGACGCAGGCCGAACGGGGGCGCTCGCCGACCGGCGGGCTGCTGAAGCGGACGGTCGACCTCTGCCTCGCCTCGACGGCGATCGTCGCCCTGTCGCCGTTCCTCGCGCTCTGCGCTCTCGGCGTGGCCGCGACCTCGGGCGCGTCGCCGATCTACCGCCACCGGCGCGTCGGCTTCGGCGGCGAGACGTTCGACTGCCTGAAGTTCCGCACCATGACGGGCGACGGCGAAAGCGCCCTGCGCGCCTATTTCGACGCCAATCCCGACGCGCGCGCCGAATGGGAGGCGACGCGCAAGCTGCGCGACGATCCGCGCGTGACGCGTTTCGGCCGCATCCTGCGCAAGACCAGCGTCGACGAGCTGCCGCAGCTCTTCAACGTCGTGCGCGGCGAGATGAGCCTCGTCGGGCCGCGGCCGGTGGTCGAGCAGGAGCTCGCGCGCTACGGCGCGCGCCGCGCCGCCTATGTGCGCTGCCGGCCCGGGCTGACCGGGCTGTGGCAGACGAGCGGGCGCAGCCGCGCGAGCTATGCGAAGCGCGTCGCCTGCGACGCCTGTTACGCGCGCAACTGGCGTCTCGCGCTCGACGTCCTCATCATCATGCGGACGCTGCCGGCCCTGTTCGGGTCCGACGACGCCTGCTGACCCCAGCGGCGCGAGGCGCTTGGCGGACGCGAAAGATCGGGCTACCCAGATCTTCAGCCCGACGCGGGCGGAGCCTTGAGCCGCAACAGCCGAAGGGACGGCCCTCGTATGGAAAGCGTGGATTGCCTCGTCGTTGGAGCGGGCGTGATCGGGCTCGCCGCGGCGCGCGCGCTTGCGGCGCGCGGCCGGGACGTGATCGTCATCGAGGCGGCCGACCGGATCGGCGCCGGCATCTCGTCGCGCAACAGCGAGGTCATCCACGCAGGCCTCTATTATCCCGAGGGCAGCCTGATGGGGCGGCTCTGCGTCTCGGGGCGGACGGCGCTCTACGACTTCTGCGCCTCGCGCCACATCCCCCACAGAAAATGCGGCAAGATGATCGTCGCGGCCTCGCCGGAAGAGATCGGCAAGCTCGGCGCGATCCGGGCGCGCGCGGAGGGCAACGGGGTTGGCGACCTCGTGCTGCTCGACGGCGCCGAGGCCCATGCGCTCGAGCCCGACCTCTCCTGCGAGGCGGCGCTGCTCTCGCCCTCGACCGGCATCCTCGACAGCCACGCCTATATGACGGCGCTCCAGGGCGAGCTCGAGTCATTTGGCGGCGTGGTCGTGCTCGAGACGCCGGCGCTGCGGGGCGAGGTGATGGGCGACGTCGTGGCCGTCGAGGTCGGCGGCGTGACGCCGATCCGGCTGCGCTGCAACCTGCTCGTCAACGCCGCCGGCCTGTCGGCGACCAAGTTCGCGCGCCGCATCAAGGGCCTCGACCCGCGTCTCGTGCCGCAGAGCTATCTCGCCAAGGGCAATTATTTCGCCCTCTCCGGCCAGAAGGCGCCGTTCTCGCGGCTCATCTATCCGGCCCCGGTCCCGGGCGGCCTTGGCGTGCATCTGACCTTCGACCTCGCCGGCCAGGCGCGCTTCGGGCCTGACGTCGAATGGGTCGAGACGGAGGACTATCGCGTCGATCCGGAGCGCGCCTCCTCGTTCTACGCCGCGATCCGGCGCTACTGGCCGGGCCTGCGCGACGGGACGCTCCAGCCCTCCTTTTGCGGGCTGCGCCCCAAGATCGCGCCGCCCGGCGCGCCGGCGCAGGATTTTCTCATTTTGGGGCCCGAGGATCATGGCGGGGTCGCGCTCGTCAACCTGTTCGGCGTCGAATCGCCGGGCCTCACCTCGTCGCTGGCGATCGGCGAGCATGTCGCGGCGCTGGCGGGGCGCGGCTGAGGGGGCGGGGCCAGGCTGAAGCAAGGCGGCCCTGCGCGCGGCGCTTGACGCGGAGGCCCGCGCCCGGTTTCATTGACGGCGCCCGCGTTGCGGCCCGGCTTCGCGGGCCACGCGCCGGTCTGGCCGCGTGAGGCGATGTCCGCCTGGACGATCTGCATCTTTCTTCTCGGCGGCGCGCTCGGCCTTTTCGTCGGCGTGCGCGCGCTTCTGCTCGCGCTCGCGGCCTGGGCGCTGACGCTGGCCGTGGTCGCGGCGCTGGGCCGGCTCGACAATTTCTGGCTGTGGCTTGCGGCCGGCGCGCTGCTTCAGTGCGGCTATTTCGCCGGCCTTGCGCTGCGCGCGCTGGCGCAGGAGCCGCGCCGGGACGTCAGGCGTCCGTTCGCGGCGCGCGAAAAACGCGCGCGCCCGAGACGGGGCGCCGACCGGGAGGGCGCCTGAGGGCGCAGGCCGCGCCGCGCGCGGCCGGGGTTTTCGGGGCGCGCCGCGCCCGAGGCTTCACGCTGCGCCCGACTGCGGCTCGAACACCAGCACCGCGCCTTCGGGCTTCTCGCCGCAGTCGTAGCGGGCGACGACCTCTTCGGGCAGCGCCGCGCCGTCCGCGCCGCGCCTAAAGTCGCGCAGGCTCGTGCCCTGCGCGAAGGTGTCGACGTTCGGCGCGCCGCGCCCGGATTCGAGGTCGGCGAGATTGGCGGTCCTGAAGTCGATGCTGAAGCGCGTGCGGCCGGAGGCGTTCGGAACGGTCGAATGCATCTGCGCCGCCGAGAACAGGATGACGCCGCCGGGCGGGCAGACCACCCGGAACTGCCCCTCAAGGTCCATCGGCTGGCGCGGGCCCGGCTGCTTGCGCGTGTCGGAGGCCACATGCCGCGCGGCCTCCTTGCGGCCGACCGCGTTGTACTCATAGTAGTTGAACTCCTCCGACCCGTTGCTGATCGGCGTGCGCCAGTAGGCTGGATGGAAGGCCATGCTCGATTCCGACTGGAACGGAAAGATCGGCAGCCACCAGTTCAGCTGCGCGAGCGGCGCCGACCACCAGGTGTCGCGATGCGGCGGAAAGGCGTAGCCGACGCCGGCGGTCAGATATCTGTCGCTGGTGACGCCGCGCAGCCGCGGCACGTCGACGAAGGTTTCGTCGAGATCGCAGCCGAGTTCGGCGACGACGTCGGCGAGCAGCGCCTTCGTCGTCTGATGATGGATGAACGCCGGCTTCAGCGGGCCGAAGACGTCGACGAAGGCGCGGACGTCGATGTGATGCTGCGCGAGCTCCGGCGCATGCGGCGCGAACGCCTGGGTCAGGAACTCGCGCGCGAAGCCGATGAGGGCGAGCGTCGACGGCTTTGGCGAATAAACGAAGACGTCTCCACGATAGAGCCGCTCGCGCCGTTCCGCGTCGCTCATCGTCGAGTCGAAATAGACTGCGCTCATTTTTGACGCCTCCATAATGACGGCTTCGAGCCGGGCGTGGGCCGCGACGCCGCTTTTCGGCCGCGTCGAACATGGCCGCCATGGTCGCTTTGGGCGCCGCCGCGCGGCAAGACTCGGAAACTACCGGACGGCGCGCCGGGCGCCGCCGAGTCAGTAAATGCCGGCGCTTGTCCGGCGCGCGCGCCTTCGCCCATTCTGGCTGCGCGTCGCAGGAGATCGTCCGCGGCGCGGGCCCGGCGCGGACCGGCCATCATATATTGCAAAGTCATTCATCGAGCGCGACGCGCGGCGGCGGCCTGGCGTCTTTCTTGACCGCCTGGCGACGGCGCAGGCAAGCGGGGAAATGAGGAATGCTCGTCCTTACGGTCGTCGCATTGCTGGGCGGAGCGGCCGCGGGCCGGACCATGACCGCCTTCTGTCTTCTGCCGACCTCCTGCGCGGCGCTGCTGGCGGCGCTCGCGGCGGCGGCGGCGGCCGCCGACGCGACGCCGCTGGGAATGGCCTGGCGCGCGGCCGCGCTCGTCGGCGCGCTGCAGCTCGGATTCGTCGTCGGCGCGACGTCGAACCGGGCGGCCGGAGAGATCGAGCGGCGCGCCCGCGACAAGGTCCGCGCCGACGCGTCGTTTTTTCGCGCGGGGCGTCGATTTTTTCGCGGCGGCGTACGCGGCGGCGCGAAAGGCGGCCTCTGACGATTTCGCGCCCCGACCTTCTTCCGAATCCGAAACGTCCCTCACGCCCGAAGGGTGGAACATGAACCAGACGACGCCCCCGACCAGTCTCCTCGCCGCGACCGCCGTCGAAACGGACGCGACGGCGTCCGCCTGCCCCTGTTGCGGAAGCACGCGGACGCAGACGATCTACAGGGTCGCGGGCGTGCCGGTGCACAGCTGCGTGCTGCTCGGCTCGGAAGACGAGGCGAAGGCCTTTCCGCGCCGCGACCTGCAGATCGCCTTCTGCGACGCCTGCGGCTTTCTGTTCAACGAGATTTTTGACGCGTCCGCGATGAGCTACGCCGGCGACTTCGAGGAGTCGCAGCATTTTTCGGACACGTTCAACGCCTTCGCGCGCGGCCTCGCCGGCGAGATCGCGCAGCGGTGCGACGTCAGGGGCAAGGAAGTCCTTGAGATCGGCTGCGGCAAGGGCGAGTTCCTGCGCGAGCTCTGCCGCGTCGGCGGCGCGACCGGCGTCGGCGTCGATCCGGGCTATCGCGCCGATCCCGGGCGCGGCGGCGACGAAAGCGTGCGCTTCGTCGTCGACTACTACAGGCCCGAACGCGACTTCGGCGGCGACGTCGTGTTGTGCCGCCACACGCTGGAGCATATCGGCCCGACGCGCGAATTCGTGCAGGCGATCCGCGCCGGATGCGAGGGGCGGCCCGACGCCGAAGTGGTGTTCGAGACGCCGGACGTCAGGCGGGTGCTCGAGGAAGGCGCCTTCTGGGACATGTATTACGAGCACTGCTCCTACTTCAGCGCCGGGACCCATGCGCGGCTGTTCCGCGCGCTTGGCTTCGACGTCCATGCGCTCGCGGTCGAATACGGCGGCCAGTATATCGTCCAGTACGCGCGCCCGGCCGCGGGGCCGACGGCGCCGCGCCTGCCGCTCGAAGACGACCTCGAGGCGATGCGCGCGCTCGCCCGCGACTATCCGGCCCGCGTCGCCGCCGTGCAGGATTACTGGCGTAATCTCGTGCTCTCGGCCGTGGCCGGGGGGCGCAGGGTCGCGCTCTGGGGCGGCGGCTCGAAGGCCGTGTCGTTCCTGACCACGCTCGGCCTCGCCGACGAGATCTCGGCGGTGGTCGACGTCAATCCCTACAAGCAGGGCCGGTTCATGCCGGGCGCGGGCCGCCGCGTCGGCGCGCCTTCCGAGCTCGCCTCAAACCCGCCCGACGTCGTCATCGTCATGAACCCGATCTATGTGCCGGAGATCACCGCCGCGCTCGAGGCGATGGGCCTGCGTCCGTCGGTCGTGGCGGTCGGGGCCTGAGGCGGCGCGCCCGCCCGTATTCTCCGATCCTAGGCGCCCCGCGCCTTGGGGCCTAACCAGAACGGGCGTCCACGAAAACGCCAGGGAGACTGTCGATGGGCATCATGGATCCGGTCCGCAAGCTGCTGAGCGGCAACAGCGCCGTCAAGAGCATGGTCGTCAGCGTTCTCAACAGGCAGGGCTATTACAACATCACGGGCCTCGACGCGATCCGCCACATCGAGGACTTCAGGGCGAACTCCGGCGAGGTCATGGCGCGCTCGCGCGCGCAGACGCCCGCCGACGTCGAGGCCCTGCGGAAAAAATACGAGGAGCCGATCTTCGGCGAGATGTCGATCTACAGGCTTCTCGAACTGCAGGCCCAGGTGATCGACCCGACCAATCTCTATCTCTACTGCGGCAGCCAGCTCACCCACACGCTGCAGATCATGGAGAGCATGGAGGAGGCCGGCGTCGACGACCGCGAGCTTCTGGCGACCACGCTGATCCACGACCTCGGCAAGCTCGCCGTGTTCAAGGGCGAGAAATGGGAGAACATCGAGGGCGGCGGCAAGTTTCCGATCGGCGACGACAACAGGCCGGGCGCGGGCCTCGCCAACTGCACGTTCAAATGGGACCACGCCGACATCGTCCATGCGCGGCTCGCGCCCTATGTCTCAAAGGACATGCAGTGGCTGCTCAGGTGGCACTCGATCCAGACGCCCTGCGAGCCCTACATGGACGCGCACGACCGCTCCCTTTATGAAAAATACTTCAAGACCTTCGTGCGCCACGACCGCACCTTCATCTTCTATCACCTGCCAAAGAAGCGGCTCGACGATTACGTGGGGCTGATCGAGGAGTTCTTCCCCAAGACGGTGCTGTTCTGCTTGTCGATGCTGGCGCCGCTCGGTCTTTTCGCGGACGAGCTGTCGCTCGCGGCGGCCGTGCTTTAGCCCGCCCCCGCCGCGCCAAACCTCATGAACGCGCCGGGCGCCGGCGCGCGCTCTTCCCTCTTGCGTGAAAGGCCGGCACTTGCCTTCTCTCGGGCGCAAACTCGTCAGCGGCGCGATCTGGACGGCCGCCGCCTCCTGGGGCTCGCAGATCATCGCCTTCGGCGTGTTCGTGGCGCTCGCGCGCTTTCTCACGCCGCAGCAGTTCGGCCTCGCCACGCTGGCGATGATCCCGCCCTTCTTTCTGTCAGTGTTCGTGACGACCGGAATCGTCGACGCGCTGGTGCAGCGCCGCGACGTCGAGCGCGGCCATCTCGTCTCGGCCTTCTGGCTCGTCTGCGCCATGGGCTTGGCCCTGAGCGGCGCCATTTTCGCGGGCGCGGAGCTGCTCGCGGCCTTCTTCGGCCAGCCCGAGCTGCGCGAGCTGCTGCGCTGGAGCTGCCTCGTCGTGGCGATCGAATCCTTCGCGGTCGTGCCGACTGCGCTGCTGCGGCGCGATCTCGCCTTCCGCACGCTGGCGCTGCGCGGCTTCTTCGCCACGGCGACGAGCGCCATCGTCGGCGTCGGCATGGCGGCGCATGGCTTTGGCGTCTGGAGCCTCATCGCCTATCAGCTCGCGCGCACCGGCGCAGGAACGGCGCTCGTTTTCGCCGGCTCGCGCTTCCTGCCCTCCTTCTCCTATTCGCGCGCGCGGATCGCGGAGCTGCTTCCCTTCGCGCGGCCGATCGTCGCCCAGTCGCTGCTCGCCTTCGTCAACGGGGAGCTGCCGGCCTTCGTCCTCGGCGCGTTCCTTGGGCCCGCGGCGGTCGGCGTCTACTCCTTCGCGCGCCGGCCGTTCCAGGTTTTGTGGGAGGTGTGCCTGACGCCGCTCCTTGGTCTCGTCATGCCGACGGTGGCGCGCATCCGCGACGATCCGGGCAAGACCGACCGCTTCTTCAACGCCGCCCTGCGCATGACGGCGCTCTGCGCCTTTCCCGTCTTCATCGGCTTTGCGGCGGTGGCCCCCGTCGCCGTTCCGGTCGTCTTCGGACCGCAATGGAGCGGCGCCGTCGTCGTCGTGACGATTTTGACGCCGCTCGCGATCCTGATGATCATCGACGCGCTCTGCGTCTACACCATTCTCGCGCTCGGCCATTCGAAGCTCGTGTTCAAGCTCAAGGGCGCCTTCACCATCGTCTCGGCCGGGCCGATCGTCGTCGCCGCGCATGTGAGCCCCGAGGCGCTCGCGGCGACGGTGGTGCTCTGCCAGCTCGCCTTCCTGCCGCTCATGATGGTCTCGGCGCGCCGGATCGCCGGCGTCGACGTGCGCCGGCCGCTCGACATCTTCCCTAAGCTCGCGCTGGCGTCGCTCCTGATGTTCGTCGCCGCGCGCGCCGCCGAGCTCAACGCGCCGGCCCAGGCGCCGCAGCTCGCGGTGCTGGCCTTCGCCATACTGGTCGGGGCCGCGGTCTATGTCGCCGGCGCCCTCGGCCTCGTGCGCGGCGATCTCGCGCTGGCCCGCGACCTCGTGTTGAAGAACCGCATGCCAAGCTGAGGCGGCGCGAGCCCCTCCGCCTTCTCCCGAGATCCCGAGCGCCGCCCGAGGCTCCGGCTCCGGGCGGCGCTCGTGGTTGATTAATGGTTAGCGTATGCTGTATGATAAATAATAATTTTCATCATTACTCATTTTAGCCATTCTCTCGGCCATCAATGGCCACATCCCCTCCCCATACGGCGCAGGTCAAGTTGGATCGCGTCCTGAAAGGGGGTGGGGATGACCTGTTTCGTAGCACGCGCCGCGTCGGTCGCGGCGTCTTTGGCCCTGATTCCGGCGTCGGCGGCGCTCGCCGCGCCGCCAAGCTATGTCGGCGTGTCCTATGGCTCCTCCAACGTCGCGGCGGGGCCGGTCACGATCAAGCCGCCGGCCGGCACGCAGGACGGCGACCTGATGCTCGCCTATGTCGCGACGCAATCGACCAAGGGCGAATGGCTGACGGCGCCGGCGGGCTGGACGCCGGCGATCAAGACCTTCAACTCGGTGCAGAGCGCGCAACTCTACTGGCGCGTGGCCAGGGACGAGCCGGCCTCCTACAGCTGGAGCGGCGCGTCCTATCCCAAGGCGATCATCAGGACTTATCGCGGCGTCGACGCCAAGACGCCGGTCGGCGGAAGCGTCGGCTGCGGCGCCAACGCCGCCGCGTGCCAGCTTCCGGCCTTCTCCGAGGCCATGGTCGAGGGCGAGCGCTATGTCGCCTTCTGGGACTTCAACACGGCCTCGGCGCGCATCGCGCCGCCGTCCGACCTCGGCAACGTCTCGATCGACTTCACGCAGCGCGCGACGGCGACGGGCGACAAGGCGCTTTCGGGCTCGGGCGCGAAGACCGTCGCCGCGGCGACCGCGACAGTGAGCGTCGGCGCGGCCTTCTTCGACGGAATCGGCGTGACGATCCGTCCGGCGTCGACGTCGACGCCGGTCGCGACGCCCGAGCCGCCGCCCGCCGCTCCGGCCGCGGGCTCGGGCGTCAAGGCCGCGAGCGCCACGGACTTTCTGAACTCGCTCGGCGTCGGAGGCGGCGTCCTCGACATGGACGTCGCGCCGCTCGTCAACTACATCGGCGTGCGCAATCTGCGCGGCGGCTCGTTCGAGGGCGGCTACACCGCCGCGAGCGCGATCAACATCGCCAGGGCGACCGGAACGAAGATCACCTGGGGCCTTTCGGCCGGCTGGGCGCGCGACCTTTCAAAGGAGATCGCGGCGAGCCGCCAGCTCGCCGACGCGGGCGTGCTTCTCGCGGTCGAGGGCGCCAATGAGCCGGACACCTGGCCCGTGACCTATCAGGGCGCGACGGGCGGCGGAAGCGGCTCGTGGATTGCGGCGGCCAAACTCCAGCGCGACCTCTATGCGGCGGTCAAGGCCGATCCGGTGCTGAAGAACTATCCCGTTTTCCAGACCACCCACGGCGGCGCCGAGATCGACAATGTCGGCCTGCAATATCTGACCATCCCGAACGGCGCCAAGACGGCGATGCCCGACGGCACGAAATACGCCGACTACGCCAACATGCACAATTACGTGATCTGGGCGGGCGCCAAGACGCCCGTGGCCAACGCCGCCTGGAACTCGGCCTCGCCCTATGACTGGGTTCCGCCGACGCAATACATCCTGCCCGACGACTATGGGACCACCTGGAAGCGAAAATATTCAGGCTACGCGAAGGAGCAGCTCGCGACGCTGCCGCGCGTGACCACGGAGACCGGCTGGTGGGTCGATTCGGGCGGCGAGGAGAACCAGGGCAAGACGCTGCTCAACGTCTATCTGGCGCAGTTCAAGCGCGGCTACAAATACACCTTCCTCTACGCCATCAAGGACCGCTGGAGCGAGCGCTTCGGCATTTTCAAGGCTGACAACTCGCCGCGCCTCGCCGCGCATTACATCCATAATCTGACGACGATCCTGGCCGACGACGCGGCGGTTTCGGCGACGCCGGGCTCGCTGCCCTACGCCATCGCCGGCCAGCCCGGGACCGTTCACGATCTTTTGCTGCAAAAGAGCGACGGCAGGTTCGAGCTCGTCGTCTGGGACGAGCGGCCGGTCGGGCAGGGCGGCGACGACGTGACGGTCGATCTCGGCGCGACGCGCAAAACCGTGCGCGTCTATGACGTCGTCTCGGGCGTGTCGCCGAAGCAGACGCTGACCAATGTGCGGACCGTTCCGCTCGGCCTCACGGATCACCCGATGATCCTTGAAATCGAGGACTGACGACGCAGGCGGCGGGCCGGGGCCGGCGGGTCGGCCTCCGTAGTCTCCGGTCGTTGCGGCGGCCGCCGAACTCAAGAAAATGACGACGGCCGGGACGTCAGGACCGCGCCGCGCCCCCGCGAAGAAACGGCCGCGCCCCGACCGGGCGCGGCGGCAAGGCGGGCGCGGCGGGGCCGCGACGGCCCGCCGCCGCATCTTCATGAGGTAGCCGCATGAGCAAGGCAGCAGAGGCGCCGCGGGTCTCCCTGGCGATGCCCGTCTACAACGGCGAGGCGTATGTCGCTCAGGCCGTCCGCTCGATCCTCGACCAGACCTACGAGAACTTCGAGCTCATCGTCAACGACAACGCTTCGACGGACGCGACGGGGGCGATCTGCCTCGCCTTCGCCGAGAAGGACGCGCGCGTCCGCTACATGCGCAACCCGGTCAATCTCGGCGCGGCGCCCAACCACAACATCGGCTTCGCCGCCGCCCGCGGCGAATTCTTCAAATGGTGCGCGAGCGACGACTATCTCGCGCCCGACTTCATCGGGAAATGCGTGCGCGCGCTCGACGAGAACCCGGGCGCGGCGCTCGCCTACGGCGAAACGAAGAGCGTCGACGAGAACGGCGACGTCATGCCCCTCGTCGGCTCCCTCGGGCCGGTCGTCACCGGCCAGCCGCCGGCGGAGCGCTTCTACAACGTCATGCGCTATGTCGGCACCTGCTACGAGATCTTCGGCCTCTACCGTCGGGCCACGCTCGCGCGCAGCACGCTGCAGAGAAGCTATTACGGCTCGGACCACGCGCTGCTCGCCGAGATCGCGCTGCTTGGAGATTATGTCTTCGTGCCGGACACGGTGTTCTACAACCGCGAGCACAAGGACCGTTCGATCAACATGACGGACATCCAGGCCCGCGTGCTGTGGCAGGACACGAGCAAGAACGCCAAACATTCGATGCAGCATCTCAAGCATCTGGCGCATCTGATGGAGATCGCCTGGCGCCATCGCGGCGAGGTCGATCCGGCCGTGAGCCTCTTCGCCGTCGCCCGTTCCGAGCTTCGGCCGATCCAGCTGATGCGCTACGGTCTCGACGCGGCCGGCCTCGCCTCGCCGGCGCTGCGGTCCTGGCTGCGCGAGCGCGGCTGGAGCCTTGTCAACAAGGCGCAGATGCGCCTGACCTAGCGCCGCGCCGGATGGTCTCGCGCGCCAGAAGATCCGCCGCGAGGGCCGCCTGCGTCGCGGCGCTCGCGCTGCTTTGCGCGGCGGCGGCGCCGGCCTTTCCGCCGCCGCCCGCCCTGCCGCGCAATCCCGATCCGAACCGCCCCGAACAGGCGGTGGCCGCCGCGGATTTTTTGAACTCGCTCGGAATCAACATCGGCCCGTCGCCGCGCGTCAACGACCGCATTCCCGAATATGCGAAGATGATCCGCTATCTCGGCGTGCGCAATCTGCGCGGCTCGGCGAGCGACCCGACCGGCAACACCGCGCGCTACATGACGACGCTCGCCAACGCCGCCGACGCGAGGGTCATCTATGGCGCGCCGACGAAGGGCGGGACCGGCGAGCGCATGTATTCGGTCGAGCTGCCCGAAATCCGCGTGCTGGCGGCGGCGGGGCGCCTGCTCGCGGTCGAGGGGCCGAACGAGCCCGAGACATGGCCGGTGACCTATAACGGGGTCAGGACGGACAGGGACGTCAGCTGGCGGCCGCTCGCCGAGCTGATGCGCGATTTCTACGCGGCCATGAAGAGCGACCCTGCGCTGCGGCGCTATCCGGTGGCGAGCGTCTCGCACAATGGCGCGCAGCCCGACGACGTCGGCCTGCAGTTTCTGAAAATCCCCGAGGGCGCGGGCGCCCTGATGCCGGCGGGGACGACCTACGCCGACATGGCCAACATGCACAATTACGTCATCTGGAAGGACGCCGCCGAGCCCGTCGACAATGCGGCCTGGCACGCCGCCGACCCCACGGGCGACGTGCTCGGGCGCCAATACACGCTGCCGCAGGACTATGGAACGACCTGGCTGCGCAAGCACAGGGGTTATTCCGGCGCACAGCTCGCCGCCCTGCCGAGGATCACCACCGAAACCGGCTGGCCGAGCGACAACGGCGGCCTCGAGGCGTCGGGCAAGACGCTGCTCAACGTCTATCTGGCGCAGTTCCTGCGCGGCTATTCATACACGTTCATCTATCAGCTCAAGGACCAGGAGGGCGGCTTCGCCAACACCTTCGGCATGTTCACGGCGACGCGCGAGCCGAAGCCCGTCGCGCGCTGGGTTCATAATATGACGACCATTTTGTCCGATGGGTCCGCGCCCGCGGCGCCGGGCGTGCTCGGCTGGTCGATCGAGGGCGTTCCGAACGACGCCTTCGGCCATCCGACGGTTCACGCCTTTCTGCTGCAGAAATCCGACGGGCGCTTCTGGCTCGTCGTCTGGAACGAGCGCTGGCCGGCGAAACGCGACGAGATCGAGGTGCGTCTTGGGGCCGAGGCGCGCCGCGTGCGGCTCTATGACCCGACGCTCGGGGTCGAGCCGCAGGCGAAGTTCGAGTCCGTCTCCTGCGTCGCGCTGACGATGACCGACCACCCCGTCTTTCTCGAAATCGACCCGTAAGCCTGGCGGCGCGGGCCGCCTGGGCCCCGGCGGGCATGGAGCCGGCGAGGGCGCGTCAGCCTGCGGCCGCGGCCGGGACAGGCGCAAGGGCGTGGCCGGCCACCCGCGCATAGAGGCTGCGATGCTCGTCGACGACGGCGCCAAAGCCGCGTTCGCCGCGCGCCGCCTCGCAGGCCCGCGCGGCGCGCAGGATCTGCGACGGGTCGTCGATCAGGCTTTTGAGGCGGGCCGCCAGATCTTCGGGCTCGCCGTTCGTCAGCCATCCGGCGACGCCGTCCCTGACGCCTTCCGGGACGCCGCCGTAGCGCGTCGACAGCACGGGTCGCCCGGCCGCCTGCGCCTCGGCGATGACGAGGCCCGCCGGCTCCTCCCAGATCGAGGGCGCGGCGACGACGTCGACCTGCCGGTAGAAGTCGAGCGGCCGGACGAAGCCGAGGAAGCGCAGGTCGGCTTCGGGCGCGAGCGCCTTCAGCCGGCGCTTCGCCGAGTCCTCGGCCCGCCCCGCCAGCGCAAGGGTGACGGACCCCGGCGGAAGCAGCGCGATCGCCCGCGCCAGGTTTTCGACGCCCTTCTCCTGCGTCACGCGGCCGATGTAGCCGAGCGCGAGCGGGCGGGCCGCCGCCCCGGCGAGACGCGGACGCAGCGGCGGCGCGTCGATCCTTTCGACCGCATGGCGAATGACGGCCGTCATGGCGGTATGGCGGAACAGGCCGAGCTCCTGATGGATGTCGAGGATGCGCCGGCTCACTCCGATCACCGCCGACGGCGTCTCGCAGGCGCGCCTGCGGCGCGTCGTCAGAAGCCGGCAGTCCACGCAGCTTCGCGCGCAGGAGCGTCCATTCCTGAATCGGATCGAGCGCGGGCATGTGAGATAATAGTCGTGCAGCGTATGGACGACGGGAACGCCGCGGACGGCGGCGGCGTCCCACACGCCCGTCGTCAGGCCCGTGAGCGTATGGGTGTGGACGACGTCGGGCCTGAACGCCTCGATCCGGCGCGCGACATGGGCGGCGTCCCGGCGCCAGTCGTCGAGCGCGTGCCAGACGAGGCGTTTGAGCGCGTTCGGGCGGGCCGCCGCGAAAGGCGCATAGATGTTGTCGACCGGCGCCGACCGCACGACGACGCCGTTCTGGGTTTCGTCATGCGGCTCGGCGCGATGCGCGGCGCGGACGACTTCGACCTCGTCGCCCGCGGCCGCGAGGCCCTCGGCCAGAGCGCGCACGAAGATTTCGGCGCCGCCGACGATTTTCGGCTCGCCCGGCGTCGGATAGAGCGTGTTGATCAGGAGCGCGCGCATGCGTCTTTCGCCGGCAGGGGGCCGCGCGCCGGCGCCGCGGCGGCAAGGTCGAGGCAGGCCTCGGCGATGACGCGCGCCGAATTTCTCCAGCTGTAGAGTTTGACGCGCGCCCGCCCGGCGTCGATGCGTCTTGCGCGCCAGGCGCCTGCGTCGGCGACGGCCTCGCGCATCAGATGGGCGAGCCGCGCGTCGTCGGTCGGGCTGAAATAATCGACGGCGTCGCCGCAGACTTCGCGCATCGCCTCGGCGTTCGAGGACAGCACGGGGCAGCCGTTCGCCATCGCCTCGAGCGGCGGCACGCCGAAGCCTTCATAGAGGCTTGGAAAGATGAAGGCCGTCGCCGCGCGCATCAGGCCGGCGACCTCGGCGTCGGGCAACCGGCCGGGGAAGATCACATTTGCGGCCGCGGCCGGCGGCGCGGCGGCGCCGAAGACGCCGGCGTTGACCGACCCCACGGCGACAAGCTTCGCCGCGCCCGGCCGAAGCCTGCCGAGCGCGCGCGCCGCGACGGCGAGGTTCTTGTTGCGCGTCAGATTGCCGAGCGTCAGGAAGAATTTTTCGCCGCGCAGCCCGTGTCGGTCGAGCGCGCTCTCGTCGAAAGCCGTTCCGGCGTGGTCGGCGCCGTTGCCGGCGACGAGAATGGCCTGCGCGTCGAGCCCGAGCACGGCGGCGAGCTCGCGCCGCGAGAATTGCGAGACGGTGCCGATGCGGGCCGTGCGCGACAGGATGCGCTCCGCCATGCGGTGGAACGCGCCATAGGCCCGGCTGAAATGCTCAGGCCTCCGGAACGCCGCCGCGTCGTGCAGGATCACGAGATGGCGCGGGTGGAACAGCGGCCCGCTCATGGCGAGGCTGAGCGCCACGCCGCCGCGCGAGGCATGCGCGAAGGAGGTCTGGTCCCACAGATGGCCGGCGCGCGTCCCGATGGTTTTGAAGCCGATCGCGCGCAGCTTCGGCGCCGGCGCGCCGGGGGGCGCGAGCAGCATCCACTCCTGCCCGGCGTTGGCGGCGCCGGCCCTTTCGTCGAGCGCCTTGACGATCTCGTAAGCGTAGCGCTGCACGCCGCTCATCGGCTGCGTGAGAAAACGTCCGTTGATGTAGATGGGGCGCATGAGCCTAGTGCCGTGTGGACCAGAGGGATTGGTAGAGGGCTTCGGTTTCGTCGATCATGCGCGGGCCGTTGATGCGCGCGCTTTTTTCCTTCGACGCGGCCTTCATGCGGCGGCGCAGCTCCGGCGAGCGCGCGAGCGCCGACATCGCCGCGGCGAGGCCCGACGAGGCGCGCGTCTGTTCGACCAGAATTCCGTTCGTGTCGTCGACCGTGGCGCCGACGCCGCCGACGACGGTCGATATGATGGGCAGTCCGGTCGCCAGCGCCTCCAGCATCACATAGGGGAGGGCCTCATAGCGGCTCGTGACGACGAGCGCGTCGAAGGCCGCCATGTAGGCGCGCGCGTCGACGGCGCCGAGAATGGCCGCGCGCCCCGAAAGCCCCATCCTGCGGACCGCGTCCTCGACTTCGCCGCGCAGTTCGCCGTCGCCGATCATCACGCCATAGACCTGGCCCTGCGTGCGCGCCGCCTCGGCGAGCGCCTCAAGAAAGCGTTCGGGCGCCTTCTGGCTTGAGAGGCGGCCGACGAAGCCGAACACGACGTGGTCGGCCGAAACGCCGAGCGCGGCGCGCGCGGCGGCGCGCGAGGCCGGCGCGAAATCGGGCAGGCCGTTCATGATCATGTGGCATTTCGCGCGGGGCATGCCGACGGCGCAGGCGAAGTCATGCTCCTCGCGCGAGACGAGGATGATCGCGTCCGAGGCGAACCATCCGAGCCCCGTCTCGATCGTCTGGTAGAACAGCCGCGCCGGCGCCGGCGCGCCCGGATTCATCGAGGCGAGGGCATGCGGCGTGTAGACCTTCTTGGCCCGGCCCGCGGCCGTGAGCCGGATCAGCGCGCCGGCCTTGGAGCTGTGGCCGTGCACGATGTCGAAAGGGCCGTGCCGCGCGACCGACAGTTGCAGGGCGCGCGCGGCCGCGACGTCATGGAAGCCGACCGAGCGGTTCATGTCGACCCGCTCGACCGCGATCGGAAGCGCCTCCAGCGCCTCGGTGAAGGCGCGTTCGGCGCGAGCGTAGGACACGCCGGCCACGACCCTGTGGCCGCGTGCGGCGAGACCCGAGGCGAGATCCAGGAAATGACGGCCGGAGCCTCCGCCGCCCGTCTCCAGAGCAAGAAAGATATGCATTGGCGCGACGATCCATCCTGCGCTTTCGCCGCCGTCGCGGCATGCCGCCGGGCGCGGGCGTCCTCGCGATCCGCGGCTCGTGCCTTCTGGAGGTCGAGCATCGGGACACGGAGGCTTCCGGGCAAGCCGTGGAAAACACGCAGCCGCCGTTCGCGCGAAGCGCGGCTGCGTAGTCTCCGATCCTTGCCGCGCCGCGCCGCGCTGCGAAAATGCGGCCCGGCGCGGCGGCGTCCATGGTCCGCGCGCCGCAGGACGCCGGGAGCGCGAGGCACGTCATATGACATCTCTAATGAAGATCGCGGTCGGGATCGCGACGGTGGGACGTCCCGACATTCTCGCCGAGACGCTGTGGCGGCTCGGCGGCCAGATCAGGCGGCCCGACGCCGTTTTCGTGTGCCCGGCCTCGCCCGCGGACTTTTACGCCGAAAAGACGCAGGGCGTCCCCTACGAGCTGCGCCAGGTCGCCGGCCGGCGCGGGCTCTGCGCGCAGCGCAACGCCATCCTCGAAGCGGCGCGCGGCTTCGACGTGATCGCGTTCTTCGACGACGACTTCTTCGCCTCGCGCGATTTCCTGAAGGAGCTCGAACGCCTCTTCGCCGAAGAGCCCGACGTGGTCGCGGCGAGCGGGCGCGTCCTCGCCGACGGCGTTCTGGGGCCGGGCCTCGCGGTCGGCGCGGCGCAGGCGATCCTCGTCGACCATGAGACGCGCGCGCGCGTCCGCGACCGCGTCGACCAATATGCGGCCTATGGCTGCAACATGAGCTTCCGCCTGAAGCCGATCCATGAGCGCGGCCTGCGTTTCGACGAGGATTTGCCGCTCTACGGCTGGCTCGAGGACATCGACTTCTGCCGCCGCGTGGCGCAATGCGGCCGCATCGTCAAGAACCACGCCATGACGGGCGTGCATCTCGGCCACAAGGGCGGGCGCTCCAAGGGCGTGCCGCTCGGCTATTCTCAGATCGCCAATCCGATCTACATGTGCCGCAAGGGCACCTATCGCGTCGACCACGCCCTGCGCATGATGTCGAAGAATTTCGCCGCCAATTGCGGCAAGCTGTTCTGGCCGGAGCCGTGGGTCGACCGCAAGGGGAGGCTCAAGGGCAATCTGCTGGCGCTCGCTGATCTTTTGCGGGGGCGTCTTGATCCGCGCAAGGTCGTGCAGCTCACCGTGAAGGCGCGCTGAGGCGGGCGTTTCGGGCGGGAGCGCGCAAGCGAAAGGGGCGGCCTCCGGGCCGCCCCCGCCTTTTTCCGGCGCCCGCGCGGCGCGCCGTTCAGACCGGCGCCGCCTGCCCGACCTTGGCTTCGATGACGCCGCCCGTCGCCGCCGGCGGCCGCGTCGGCTCGGCGCGCGGGGCGCGGCCCTCGTCCCCGCGCGCAAGGCTGCGGGCGATCGCCGCGGCGAGGACGCGATGCTCGGGCGGCATGATCATCGACAGATGATCTCCGGGCACGGATTCGACACGCGCCTCGGCGGCGAAGCGCGACCACAGCCTGCCCGCCGCGCAGCCCTGATAGATGCCGCGCGCCGCCACGAACAGCGTCAGCGCGCCGTCGTAGAAGCGCGGCCTGTAGCTCAGGGCGGCGGCGAGGGCGTGGTCCTGCACCGCCTGCAGCAACGGCGGAAGGTTCGGATCGAAGCCGGCGAAGCGCATGCGGGTCTCGCGGTCGTAGCGTCGCAGGACATGCCGGGCGAGGCCGACGAGACGCCGTCCGGCGTAGCGCCAGCGCTCGTGGCCGATGCGCGCGAACATGCCGCGCGCATGCAGCCAGGCGCGCCGCGCGAGCGCCTCGATCCACAGCGTCAGGGGCCACCAGCGCTCTTCGAGCGGAGGATCGAGCAGCATCAGCGCGCCGATTTCGTCGCCCGCCTCGCGAAGGGCGCGGGCGGTCTCGATCGCGCAGAGCCCGCCGAGCGAGAAGCCGGCGAGGGCGTAAGGGCCGCGCGGCGCGACCGACTTGATCGCCTCGACATGAAAGCGGGCCATCGCGTCGATGCTTGCGAGCGGCTCGGCCTCGCCGTTCAGGCCTTTCGCCTGCAGGCCGTAGATCGGCCCGCGATAGTCGATCGCGAGCGCCAGCCGGCGCAGCTTCATGGGGCTGCCGTCGACCCCCGGGATCATGAACAGCGGCGGCACGTCGGCGCCGTCCTTGAGCCTGACGAGCGAGGGATGGCCGGCGCGCGCGGCGCGCGCCGCGAGCGCCGCCGCGAGCGCGCCGATGGTCGGGGCGTGAAAGATCTCGGTGATCGGCACGTCGAGCCCGAGCGTCTCCTTGAGCGTGAAGAGAATCCGCATCGCCGTCAGCGAATCGCCGCCGAGATCGAAGAAATTCTCGTCGCGCGCGAGCGGGCGCCGGTCGAACGCCTGCTCGAAGGCGAAGGCGACGCGCGCCTCGACCGAGCGCGGCTCGAGCGCGCCGCAAGCCGCGGCGGCGGGCGCGGGCGCGCGTCCGAGCGCCGGATGCGCCGCGATCGCGGCGAGGCAGGGCGGGTTGCGCAGGGCGTCGCGGTTGGCGGCCTCGCGGCCGTTGACCGCGTCGGTGGCGGCGCGCTCCGACAGCTTGCCGTTATGCGTCGCCGGAAGCTCGGGGACCTGCGCGATCACGTCGGGCACATGGACGGCGGAGGCGCGGCGCCTGATCGCGGTCTTGATCCGCCGCGTCAGCGCCTCGCCGAGGACCGCGCCGTCGCTGAGCGCGACGAGCAGCACGAGGCGCGTTCCGCCCGGCGCCTCCGGCCAGGCCTGCGCCACGGCGAGGCAGGCCGCGACCTCGGGCGCGCATTTCACCGCCTCATAGATCTCGACCGGGCCGATGCGCACGCCGCGGATGTTGAGCACGCCGTCGCAGCGGCCGTGCAGCCGCGCCCCGCCCTGCGGCGTGAATTCGATGAAGTCGCCCTGCGTCCAGGCGCCGGGGTTTCGGGCGAAATAGGTCTCGTGGAAACGCGTCCCGTCGGGGTCGTTGAGGAAGCCCAGCGGGCGCGAGGGAAACGGGTTGACGCACGCCGCCTCGCCGATCGGCGCGGGCAGGCCGAGCTCGCCCTGGCGGACGGCGCGCACGTCGACGCCGAGGCTGCGCGCCTGGCATTCGGCGGCGTGGACCGGCAGGTTGGGGCAGGGCAGCACGAAGCAGGCGGCGACGTCGGTCGAGCCGTAGACCGAGCGGATCGGCAACGGCTTGACGTTGACTGAAGCCCAGTCCTGCTGCGCCGCATAGAGCACCGAGCCCGCCGCCATCAGGCTGCGCAGCGCGTCGAGCCGCGTCTCGTCGCAGGGGCGGTAGCCGTTCGCCTCGCAGAGCTGCAGGAAGGCGGGGCTGGTGCAGAAGATCGTGACCGCCTCGCCGCCGACGATCTCCCAGACGGCGTGCGGCGCGACCACCGGCCGGCTGTTCAGCACCACTTCGGCGCCGACCGAGAGATTCGACATGAGCAAAAGCCAGATGACCCAGCCCGTCGACGTCTGGAAGAACACGCGGTCGCCCGCCCGCACGTCGAGATGCAGGCTCATCTCCTTGAAATTCTGGATGAGGACGCCGCCCGCGCCATGAACGACGCATTTCGGCGGGCCGCTCGTGCCCGAGGTGAACAGCGCGAACAGCGGATGGTTGAACGCGAATCTGGGCCAGGGTTTTCGCGCCTGCGGGGCTTCGGCGACGAGCCGGTCGAGCGTGTCGAAGACAACGCCGTCGCGCAGCGGGACCGGCGCGGCGGGCCGATCGCCAAGGCCCGGGTCGAGGCCGATCACGCGCGTCACGCTGGGCAGGGCCGCGACCACCTCGCCGACGCGCGCGAGGAGCTGCGCCTCGACGTCGGGATAGGGGCTGCGCAGATTGCAGAACAGGATCTCCGGCCGCGTCTGGCTGAAGCGCGAGAGGGTGGCGAAGGCCGCGAGATCCGTCGCGGTGAGCGACACCAGCGCGCCGAGCGCCGCCGCGGCCAGCATGGCGACGGCGGCCTCGGTCTCGTTGTGCGCGATGAGGGCGACGCGGGTCCCGGGGCCGACGCCCGAGGCGTCGAGCGAGGCGGCGAGCGCCTCGACGCGGCGGCGCAGCTCGCCGCGGGTCGTCGCCACGGTCTGGCGCTCGGGACGGCACGAACGCAGCGCCGGCCTCGAGTCGTCGTCGGGGCCGATGCGGCGCAGGAGGCATTCGGCGTAATTGAGGCGGAGGTCGGGGAAGAACTGCGCCGTTTCGCAATCGTCGCCGACGCAGACCCGGCCGGCGTCGCCCTCGTGCGGAAGCCGCGACCAGTCGAGCAGGCCGCCCCAGAAGGCGCGGAAGTCCTCGATCGCGAAGGCTTCGAAGTCGCGGTAGTCCGGAAAGTCGCGGCCGGTCCTTTCGCTCATGCGGCGCATGAAGGCCGAGAGGGGGGTCGCCGCGACGTCTTCGGCTGAGGGAGTGAACAGGGGCTGACGCTCGGTCATGCGAGGCTCCGTGACGCTTGGCTTCGCCGCGCCGGCGTTCTGGCCGGCGCGGCGTCGGGCGAGGGCGGCGCGGGGCGGCCGCGTCCGATCGGTCAGGCCCTGAACATCGCCTGCGCGGCGGCGTCGATGCGGTCGAGCGCCACCGCGACGTCCTTCTCGGAATGGACGGCCGAGAGATACATCGGTTCGAAATAATTCGGGTGGAAGTAGACGCCGGCCCGCTGCAGCGTGTGTTGCAGGGCGATGTAGGCGTCGGCGTCGCAGAGCGCGCGCGCCTGCCTGTAGTCATGGATCGCGTCCGTCTCCCGCGTGGTCAGGAACAGCGACAGCATCGGGCCCACATGCTGCACCACCGCGGGCCGGCCGGCGCGGGCGAAGATGTCACGCAGCCCCCCGGCCAGCATGTCGGACAGCGCATACATGCGGGCGTAGATGGCCTCGGCGTCGGCCTCGATGTGGTCGAGCACGGCTTCGGCCGCGGCCATCACCGTGGCGTTGCTCGAATAGACGCCGCCATGGAACACGGCGCCCTCGGCGATCGGCGCCATGATCTCCTTCGAGGCGCCGAAGGCCGCGACCGGGAAGCCGCCGCCGAGCGCCTTCGAGATGACGGTGATGTCGGGCCTGACGCCGTAAAGCTCCTGCGCGCCGCCGGGCGCGACCCTGAGGCCGGTGATGACCTCGTCGAAGATCAGCAGCGCGCCATGCTGGCGGGCGAGCGCTTGCGCGCCTTCGAGATAGCCGGGCTTCGGCGGGATCACGCCGGCGTTGCCCATGATCGGCTCCATGATCACGGCCGCGACTTCCGGGCCGTGGACGTCGAGGCATGCGGCGAGCGCGTCGAGGTCGTTCCAGCGCACGACGACGGCGTCGGGCATGCCGGCGCTCATGCCCTGCGTGCCGGGAATGGCCGGGCCGAACCCGCAGTCGGGCAGCATGGCGACCGGCGCGTGGTAGCGGTGGAAGACGCCCTCGCTCCAGCCGTGGTAATGGCCCTCGAACATCAGGAGCTTCGGGCGCCCGGTCACGGCGCGGGCGAGGCGGACCGCCGACGCGTCGGCTTCGGTGCCGGAGTTCGCGAAGCGCATCAGCTCCATGCCGGGGAAGAACGACTTGATCTTTTCGGCGACGCGCAGGTTGATCCTGGTGGGAAAGCCGAGCTGGCTGCCGCCGGTCTTGAGCTGCCGCGTCACCGCGTCGACGATCGCCGGGTTGCGATGGCCGAGGATCAGCGGGCCATAGGCCATGTTGAAGTCGACATATTCATTCCCGTCCGCGTCCCAGACATGCGAGCCGAGGCCGTGCTCGGCCACGAGCGGGATATGGTAGGAGGGCACGCGCATCGTGCTGCTGTCGCCGCCGGCGATGGCGCCTTTCGTGCGGCTCAGAATGTCCTCGTTGCGGCGCTCCGTCTCGCTGCGGAGGGACGGGCGGTCGGAAATGAAATTCATCGCAAACTCCTTGAAGCAATTCTCACGGTGTCGGAAGAGAGACGCCGTCCGGCGGGGGCCGTCATGAGCGTCGTCGGAAGGAGGGCGGAGCGGCCCGGAGGCCAGGCGGCGCCGGCGCTGTTATATTTTATACGTCATGACATATGCGCCGCGCCGGCGCTTTCATAGCCGCGGAAAATCCCGAGCCGACCATTCCGCCTTGAACGCGGCCATTGCGACTTTCCGGCTGCGCGCCGTTCGGCGCCGTCGCTTCGACGAAACGGGCGACGCGCGCGGCGATCGCGCGCTCGCAGGCCACTTCGCGCCAGTAGTCGAGCGTCTCCTGCGACTTGGCGGCGAGAAACGCGGGGTCGGAGAGACAGGCGGCGACGACGGCCGGAAGGTCGGACCAGTCGGCGAGCTCAATGCCTGGATGTCGCTCATAACACCAGGTCTTCGGCAGGGGCTCGCAGACGACGAGGCAGCCCGCCTTGCAGGCCTCGAAGAAGCGGTAGGTCTCATAGCTCGTGCCGCGCGGCGCGAGCGCGATCTTCGTGCGGCTCATCGTCCGCACGTAATCCTCCGGCGTCTGCACGCTCTCCCAGAAATCCGAAGTGGCGCGGAGCCGTCCCCTGAGCGTCTTCGGCAGGGCCTCGACGGCGCGCAGCATGGCGCGCCGGGCGAGAATTTTCGGCGGCGACATCAGGCGATGGATGAGCTTTTTGAAGCGGTCGTCGAAGCCGAGGCTGCCGAGAAAGGCGTAGTCGACGTCGCGCTCGGCCGCGGGCTTCGGGGCCGGGTCGAAGGTTCCGTAGACTCCAAGCGGGACGTGCAGCGTCTTGCGCTCGACCTCGCCGAGGGTCCAGCGCCGCGTCGCCGCGACGCATCGCGCGACCGACGTCAGGTGCTGCGCGTATTTGTAAAGGAAATGAACCAGCGCCGCCGCCCTGAGCCCGCTTGACGGCGCGCCGTCGAGGTAGACCGGCCTGACGCCAAGGCAGCGCAGGATGCAGCCGACGTCGCTGAACCATGCGCGATGCTGATAGGCTTCGTCGGCGAGCACGACGAAAACGACCTTCGGCCCATAGGCCGGCAGCGCGTCCGGCACGTGATAGGCGAGAAAGAACGTGTAGCCCGAGAGCGTCGTGCTCTCCTCGATCTCGCGGAAGACCGTGACGTAGAAATCCTCGCCGAGGCCGTAGTCTTTCGCCGCGAACGGGTCGATCGGCTCGGGCTCGCCGTCGACGAGGACATAGGCGTTGCGCGTTTGAGCCATGCGACCCTTCCGCTGATCGGCGGTGTGGCGCCGCGCCGGAGGCGACGCGGCTTGGACCGGGCCGATCCTCGCGGAGGCGGCGCGCCGGGCCAAGCTGCGGAAAACACGCGTTCGTGAGGCCGCACGCATGCGAGAGAAGGGCGGCCGGTCCGTAAATCCCGATGCTTGCCTCATGCGCGCCGGCATGGGGAAATGGCCGTGTCCCGCCGTGCGCGGCGGCTCTCCCGCAACGCCGCCGGCGTCGCTCACGCGCCCGAAGCGCCCGGGCGCCGTCCCGCTTCGGCCCGACTGACCACATGAGGCGCATCATAAAAGGCGGAGCAGATGGGCTATCCAAGCGTCGTCATGGCCGCCCTGCTGGCGATCGGGTTTTTCGGCGACGCCGGCCTGCTGTTCCGCCTGTTCTTCGCGACGAGCGCCTTCACCTCGCTGTCGCTGCTGCCGCCGGACGCGATCGGCGGCCTGTCGCTGCTGCCGCAGACCGTGCTCGTGGTGTTGCTGTTTGGCCGCATCGCGCTCGATCCGCGCCTTGGCGGACGGGCCGCGGCCTATGCGCTCGACTTCGACAAGTTCGGGCTGCTGTTCGCCTTTCTCGCCGCAGCCGTGGTCATTTCGGTGATTTCGCCCAATCTGTTCGCAGGCCAGATCCGCGTCATCCCGATCCGGCTCGAGGATGACTTCCAGACCGGCCAGCTCGCCTTCTCGACGACCAATCTGACGCAATGCGCCTATCTCGCGACGTCGGTTCTCGCCGGCCTGTCGATTTCGGTCCTGGCGACGCAGCCGGGCTTCCGCGACAAATTCGTCTCCGCGCTTCTCCTTGGCGGAATCGTCGTCGTGCTGAGCGGCGTCGCCGACCTCGTCTTCGCCGACTCCGGCGTGCTGAAGCCGTTCCGGAACGCCTCCTACGCCATTCTCGACAATTCGGCGACGCTCGGCGTGCGCCGCCTGATCGGGCTCGCGCCCGAATCCTCGACCTTCGGCTGGAACGGCGCCTTCTTCGCCTCGATGCTGCTGTTTCTGCGCCCCGCCGTCGAAAAGGCGCTGACCCGCGCCGTCATGCTCGCGACCGCCGGCGCGCTGGCGCTGATGGTCGTCCTGTCGACCTCGACGACGGGCTATCTGTGGCTGATTTCGATCGTCATGTGGTACTTCATCGACTTCGGCGTGCGCGGCTTCACGCCGACGCGCGACCGGCGCGCCTCGGCCCGCGTCGGCGCCGAGCTTCTGACGCTGATCTGCCTGCTGCTCGCGACGATCGCGGTGTTCGCCATGATGGACACGCTTTACGCGCAGCTGAGCGATTTTCTCGACGCCATCCTGTTCAAGAAGACCGCCACCGTCTCCTATCAGGCGCGCAGCTTCTGGAACGCGACCTCGCTGTCGGCCTTTGTCGCCTCGCACGGGCTTGGCGTCGGCGTGGGGTCGACCCGCAGCTCGTCGGGCTATGTCGCGCTCGCCGCCACGACCGGCGTCGTCGGCGCGTCGATCATCGCGCTGTTCATCACGCAGACCCTGATGACCAAGGGATATGACGAAAGCTCGGAGGCCTTCGTCAAGGGCGTGCGGCTCGCCCTCGTCTCGGCGCTGCTGCCCTGGGCGCTCGCCGGCAACGTCGATTTCGGCGCCAATATCGGCGCGATGTTCGGCGCCGTCATCGGCGTCGCGGCGGCCCGTCCGGCGCGCGCGCGCCCGCCCGCGCCGGCGCGGCGCGAACGGCTTGCGCCGGCGCGCGAGCCGGACCCGGCGCCGGCGCGGGTGCGGCGTTCGGCGCCCGCCGCCTGAGCGGAGGCTAGCCCGCCGCGAGCCAGCCGCGCGCGCCTTCGAGCGTGCGGAAATCCTCGAGGCCGCGCGCGTCGAGCCCGACGTCCGACGCCATGGCGGCGAGGGCGCGGCCGGGGCCTGGTTCGAGCGCGCGCGTCGCGCCCGATTCGACGCAGGCCTCAAGGCATCCGGCCCAGTCGATCGTCTGTGAAATCTGCGCCGCCAGCCTTTCGCACGCCTGCGCGGGCGTGAACACGCGGGCCGCGTCGATCCCGCTGAAGAGGCGAAAGTCGGGGCGCGGGCGCGCGAGCCCGGCCGCGGCCAGCGCCTGCGCGAAGCCGGCGCTCGCGGCCCTGAGGCGCGGCGTGTGCGAGGCGACGTTCACCTTGAGCGCCCCGGCCTTGACGGCGCCCTGCGCCAGCGCCGCCGCGCACAGCGCGCGCAGGGTCTCGCGCCCGCCGCCGACGACAAAGGCTTCGCCCGGATTGACGATGGCGGTCGCGGCGCCAAAGCGCGCGCAGAGCGCCTCGACCGCGGCGCGCGGCAGGCCGCGCACGAAGGCGAGCCCTTCGTCGGGGCCGCCCGCCGCGTCCATCAGCGCGGCGCGGCGGCCGGCAAGCTCCAGCACCATCGCGGCCGGGATCATGCCGGCGCAGGCGCAGGCCGCAAGCTCGCCGATGCTGTAGCCCGCGAGCGCGATCGTCCCGCCCGTCTCCGCCAGCGTCCCGGCAAGCGCCGCGAACGCCGCGAGCGCCTGGGTCACGCAGAGAATCTGCCCGGCGCGATTGGCGTGCAACGCGTCGTCGCCGGCCTCCCGCACGAAGTCGCGCGGATCCTCGCCGAGCGCGGCCGCGGCCGATTCGAAGACCGGCCGCGCTTCAGGCGCCTGCGCCGTCAGCGCGAACATCTCCCGGTGCTGCGTCCCCTGTCCGGAAAATAATATGGCGAGGCTCATGCGCCCTCGACCGCGCGCGCGAACAGGCTGAAGGCCAGAAGGTCGGCCGAGCCGCCGGGGCTGAGCCTGCGGCGCACGAAGGCGGCGTGAACCCGCTCCGCGCGCCTGCGCCAGTCCGGCGCGCCGACGCCGCCCTGCGCCAGAAAGTCTCGCGCCTGCGCCTGCGCGAAGGCGAGGCCCTCGGCGCCGCCGCGATGCAGGAGATTGGTGTCCTCGACCGCGGCGATCAGCGCGAAGCAGGCGTGGACGCGCATGGCCTCGGCGTCGCAGGGGGCGAGCCGCGCGCCGTCCTCGAGCGCCGGCAGGCCGAGCCGGTAGACGCTCTGAAAGCCCGCCGCCGCCTCGCCGCGCGCGCCCTGCGCGCCGAAGCGCCGCCGCGCGCCCGTCCCGTGGCTGAGAAGCGCGACGGGGCCTTTCAGGACGGCCTCGCCGTAGCGCCGCCGCGCCGCCTCGCCAAGAGTCGTCTCGCCAAGAGTCGTCTCGCCAGGATCCGCCTCGCCAAAATCCGCCTCGCCAGGATCCGCCTCGCATGGCGCGGCGGCGACGGCGCAGAACAGGCCGAGCCCGAAGATCGCGCCGCGATGGGCGTTGACGCCGCCCGTCGCCTTCATCATCGCCGCTTCGGCGTCAAGGCCGATGACGCGCAGTTCGTCCATCGGCGCGTAGCGCGCGCCGGCTTCGGCGAGCGCCGTGAAATAGGGTTCGAGCGCGTCGGCGCTGCGCCGCAGCATGCCGGCCGTCATGTCATGATGGCTGCCATTGTCGACATGGCTGACGAGGCCCGGCTTTGGAAAGGTGTCGACCTCGAGGCGCAGGCATCGGGCGGCGAGCGCGCCGAGCGCCCGCGGCGCGGGGACGCCGCGCGGCCGCGGCGCGGGCGCACGGCGCAGGGCGGCCGCGCCGGTCATGCCGCGGCCCCGGCAGGGCGCCTCAGAAAAGCCGCGCGCGACATGAGGACGGCGCCCTCGACGGATTTGGCGAGCACCTCCGGCGCGCCGTCCGCAAGCTCGCGCCAGTTTGCGGCGCAGCCGGTTTCGGCGCGAATGACCTCGCCGTCGACGCGCGTCGGCGCGTTTGAGGCGAGCGCGTCGAGGCGCGCGAGCAGGGCCTCGACGTCGGTTCGCGCGTCGACGCAGAAGATCAGGTCGAGATCTGAGGCCGCGCCAAGATAGGGGAGGCCCGTGAGCGCGCGCCACGCCAGCGAGCCGAAGCAGCGCGGCGTCGCGCCGGCCGCCGCGCCCGCCGCGAGCGCGGCCTCGATCGTCGTCCGCCACGTCTTCGGCGCGAGGCCGGCGCAGTCTTCGAGCTTTGGCGGCGGCTCGACGCTGACGACGGCGCCAGGGTCGAGCGAGAGCGCGATGCGGCGCTTGCCGAGCGCCGGCGGCAGCGGCAGGCCGGCCGGCGCGCGCCAGGCGACGTCGCACGGCCCGGGCCGCCGCGCCATCAGGGGGCGCCCGCGCCGGGCCCAGTCCTCGACGGCTGGGCCTGGCGCGACGGCGAGGCGCGCCAGCGCGTCGGCGAAGCCCTGGGGGAGACGCGCAGCACGGCGTGGCGGCGCGGCGCGGCTTTTGTGCCGAAGGCCGCCGCGGCGTCAGCCATCGGCGTTCGCCAGGCGTTCGACGCGCGCGGCGACGTCGCGGGCTTTCGGGCGTCCGCCGCGCGCCGCGCCAAGGGCGTCGCGCGCGTCGGCGCCGTCGGCGGGCTTCGCCAGCAGCGCGGCGAGCTGCGCGCCGAGCGGGCGCGCCGGGTCCCAGATTTCGAGCACGGCGCCGGTTCGCGCGAGATTGTCGACGCCCGGCGCGAACACCGGCGTCGATTTCGCCTTCTCGTTCAGGAGGTCGAGCGGCAGCTTGGTGACGCGCGCCATGGAGGGCAGGTCCATCACTTCGGGATGCGCGCCGGGCAGGGCGACGAGAACCCCGGTCGCGAGCGCGGTGGCGATGAAGGCGCCGGCGGCCGTATGCCCGTAGAGAATCCCGACCGTGCGCACGCCCGAGCGCTCGGCGAGGTTCAGGCATTTGGCGAGATGGGCGAGATATTCGGAGAGGCCCAGAAGCTCGTCGCGCCGGCTCATGCGCTGACTGTCGCTGTCGATCAGGACGAGGATCGGGCCCTTGCGCGCGCCGCCCAGAATGTCGAGCGTCATGCGGGCGAGGCGCGCCGCGGCCTCGACGCCGAGCGCCGTCCCGCGCGCGACGCCGACGACATGCGCGGCGCCGACGCCCGGAACGGCGCCTTCGCCAGAAATCAGCCCGTCGTCGTCGACGCGCACGCCGCCGTCAGGAAAAAGCGAGGCGAGAATCTCATCGAGCGTCATGGGCGTCTTCCGCGATTTTGCCGGCGAGCGCAAGAAAGTCTGCGGTTGAAAGATCGGGCACGGCGGCAGGGTCCGGCGCGCCGAGCAAAGCCCAGACGTCGCGCCCGTCACGCGCGGCTCCGAAACGTTCGAGCCGGCGTTCGAGCCGCGCCTGCTCCTTCAGCATCGTCGCGAGATCGAAGGGCGGCGGGCTTTCCATGAGCGTAAGGGCGGCGTCGCGAAAGCTTTTCGCCGTATCCTCGCAAAACGCCTGGGCGACGCCGAGCAGGCGGCGATGCTTGCCGCCCATGGTGCGCCAGACCAGCGCGCGGTCCCTGGAGTCGAACTCCTCGACTCCCCTGTTGGTCTCGATGACCTCGGGGCCCGACACGCTGATCCGGCCTTCCTCGGAGACGGCGAGGGCGCCGCAGCAGCCGGAAATCAGCCCGCCGCCGCCGTAGCAGCCGGCGCGCCCGCCAATGAGGCCGACGACGGCGACGCCCCTGGCGCGGGCGTCGAGGACGGCGCGCATGATCTCGGCGATGGCGATCTCGCCGGCGTTGGCCTCCTGCAGCCTGACGCCGCCGGTGTCGAACAGGATCAGGAGGGCGCGGATCTTTCCGCGCGACGCGGTCGCCGCGCGCAGCAGGCCGACGAGCTTCGCGCCATGCACCTCGCCGAAGGCGCCGCCCATGAAGCGGCCTTCCTGCGCCGCGACCAAGACGGGCGCGCCGCCAAGCCGGGCGCGGCCGACGATCATGCCGTCGTCGAACTGCTTCGGCAGGTCGAAGACGTCGAGATGCGGGCTCGTCTCGCGCGCCTCGGGGCCGAGGAATTCGACGAAGCTGCCGGGATCGACGAAGGCCGCGACGCGCGCGCGCGCGCTCGCCTCGTTCCAGCTGATGAGGGGGGCGTCGGCGGGCGGCGCGTCGTCCGGCGCGGCGTCTTCGGCGAGCGCGCTCATGGCGTGTCCTCCTCGATCGTCTTCAGGCCCTGGGCGAGCCGCAGGGCGACGGTGTCCGGCCGCGCCCCGCCGTCGTTGACGGAAAAGCGCAGGCCGCCCGGCGAATAGCGCTCGACGAAATCGGCGACCACGGCCGCCCAGACGTCGCCGAAGCCTTGCGCGGGCGTGGCGATCTCGACGCGGCAGAGGCGTTCGGGCAGGACGCGCTCGACGAGCGCCTCGAGATTGCCGGACGCGACGACGCCGACGACGACGGCCTTGCGCGCGCCGGCGGCGGGGGCGCGCGTCTCATGCTCGAAACAGAGGGTCTCCACCGGAAGCCTCCTCACCAGTTGCGGAATTTCGACGGCGGACGATAGAGCCCGCCGGACCAGCGCGCGAGATCCTTGATCGAGCGCGCCGCGAGCAGGCTGCGGTCGGCGTCGAGCACGTTGATCCCGAGGTCTTCGGGCCGGCGGATCACGCCGCGCGCGCGCAGCCGCTCGACCATTTTGCGGTCGCGTCCGCGCCCGACCCCGGTGTAGCCGGCGACGCCGCGCACCGCCTGCTCGCGCTCGTCGGCGTCGCGGCAGAGCAGCAGGTTGGCGATCCCCTCCTCGGTGACGATATGGGTCACGTCGTCGGCGTAGATCATGACGGGCGCGAGGTCGAGGCCGAGCTTTTCGGCGAGCGTCAGCGCGTCGAGCCTTTCGACGAAGGTCGGCGCGTTGCCCTCGCCAAACGTCTCGCCGATCTGCACGACGAGTTTCCGGCCGCGCCGCAACGCCGGCGCGGTCACGGGATCGGCCTCGGCGCCGGCCTTGAGCCAGGGGGCGGCCGGGTGCCTGCGCCCGCGCGCGTCAGACCCCATGTTGGGCGCGCCGCCAAAGCCCGCGATGCGCGCCGGCGTGACGGTCGAGGAATGGCCGGCGAGGTCGATCTGCAATGTCGAGCCGATGAACATGTCGCAGGCGTAGAGGCCGGCGGTCTGGCAGAAGGCGCGGTTCGAGCGCAGCGAGCCGTCCGGGCCGGTGAAGAACACGTCGGAGCGCGCCTCGACATAGCCGTCCATGCCGACTTCCGAGCCGAAGCAGTGGATCTGCTCGACGAAGCCCGATTCGATCGCCGGAATGAGCGTCGGATGCGGATTGAGCGCGAAGTGGGTGCAGATCTTGCCCCTGAGCCCGAGGCGCTCGGCGTAGGTCGGCAGCAGAAGCTCGATCGCCGCGGTGTTGAAGCCGATGCCATGGTTGAGGCGGCGGATTCCATAGGGTTCGTAAATGCCCCTGATCGCCAGCATGGCGGTCAGGATCTGCGTCTCGGTGATGGCGGCGGGGTCGCGCGTGAACAGCGGCTCGACGTAGAACGGCTTCTTCGCCTCCACCACGAAATGCACGCGGTCGCCCGGGATGTCGACGCGCGGCACGCGCTCGACCACCTCGTTGACCTGCGCGACGACGATCCCGTTCTTGAAGGCGGTCGCCTCGACGACGGTCGGCGTGTCCTCGGTGTTGGGGCCGGTATAGAGATTGCCGTCGCGGTCGGCGCTGACCGCGGCGACGAGCGCGACGTTCGGCGTGAGGTCGATAAAATAGCGCGCGAACAGTTCGAGATAGGTGTGGACGGCGCCAAGCTCGATCTTGCCGCCGAACAGCATTTTGGCGATGCGCCCGGCCTGCGGGCCGGAATAGGCGAAGTCGAGCCGCTTCGCGACGCCGGTCTCGAACACGTCGAGATGCTCGGGCAGCACGACGCCCGACTGCGCCATGTGCAGATCGTGGATCTTTGCGGGGTCGGCGGCGGCGAGCGCGCGGGCGAGAAGGTCGGCCTGCTTCTGGTTGTCGCCTTCGAGGCAGACGCGGTCGAACGGCCGGATCACCGCCTCGATGAGGCGCGTGGCGTCGGCCGCGGCGACGATCTTGCCTTTGGCGAAGGCGGCGCCCGCGGCGATCCGCTCCCTGCGCGCCTCGCGCTCCAAGTCCCAGCGCTTCATCCCTTGCTCCCAGGCGTTCCGCCGCCGCGTGCGGGCGTTCGCCCGGCATGCCCTTTCATTATACGAAAAAAGCAAATACGCAAGTCAGTGCATACATAAATCTGTCGAGCCGGCGCGGCCGCCGTCCTGCGCGGCTTCAGCCGTCGCCATTTTGGGGAAGGAAACCGGCTCTGACGGAGAGCGCGGCGCGCATCGGGCGCGGGCGCGCGGGGGCGAGAGCGCGGCCGCGCCGCCAAAAATTGTTTGTATGCACTATTGCGATTAATAATAATTTACGTATACATGACGAGCCGCCGTAAGAGCGGCCCATCGGAGGAGCCCCACATGAGCCACAGCCTTGACGGCTGCGCCGGCGCGAACGCGCGCCGCGGGAGGGCCGCGACATGACCATCTTCGGCGTCGCCCTTCTTTCCATCTGCACCCTCGTCGGCGTCTTTCTCGGCGATCTCCTCGGCGTCCTGCTCGGCGTCAAGGCGAACGTCGGCGGCGTCGGCCTCGCCATGATGCTGCTGATCGCGGCCCGCGTTTACCTGCAGAAATCCGGCGGGCTGAACCATGGCGTGAAGCTCGGCGTCGAGTTCTGGGGGACGATGTACATTCCCATCGTCGTCGCCATGGCCGCGCAGCAGAACGTCGTCGCCGCGCTGAGCGGCGGGCCGCTCGTCGCGGTCACCGCCGTCGCCGCCGTCTCCGCCTGCTTCGCCGCGACCGCCCTGCTCGGCCGCATCGGCCGCGAGCGCCCCTCGGACGTGCATGACCCGGTTTCCGTCGAGCATGGCGGCGACGTCATCTCCGGCGACCTTCTTCCGGCTCCTGCGAACGTGAAGGTTCAGACGCCATGACGCACATGATCGAGCACGTCTTTCTCGAGCAGGGGCTCGTCGCCGCCTTCGCCGTCGTCGGCGCGGTGATGTATGTCTCGCTGATCCTCTCGAAGCGGCTGACCGCCGGGCGCATCCACGGTTCGGCCATCGCCATCCTGATCGGCCTCGCGCTCGCCTATTTCGGCGGCGTCGTCACCGGCGGCAAGAAGGGCCTCGCCGACATTCCGGTGTTCGCCGGCGTCGGCCTGCTCGGCGGCGCCATGCTGCGCGACTTCGCCATCGTCGCCACCGCCTTCGAGGTCGACGTCGTCGAGGCGAAGAAAGCCGGCCTCATCGGCGTCTGCGCGCTGGCCATCGGCACCGTCCTGCCGTTCGTCATCGGCGTGTCGATCGCGCTCGCCTGGGGCTACCGCGACGCGGTCACCCTGACGACGATCGGCGCCGGCGCCATCACCTATATCGTCGGCCCGGTCACCGGCGCGGCGCTCGGCGCGGATTCCGTCATCATCGCCCTGTCCATCGCCACCGGCGTCCTCAAGGCGGTGATGGTGATGGTGTTCACGCCCATGCTGGCGAAGCTGATCGGGCTCGACAATCCGCGCTCGGCGATGGCCTTCGGCGGGTTGATGGGCACGGTCAGCGGCGTCGCCGGCGGGCTCGCCGCCACCGACCCCAAGCTCGTCCCCTATGGCGCTTTGACGGCGACCTTCCACACTGGCATTGGATGCCTCGTCGGACCGTCGATCCTTTATCTGGCGGTCCGGTCTCTCACGGGATGACCATGACCGACCTTCCCCGGACCGATCCTCCGCGCGCCGGTCTTCCGCGCGCGGAGCTCAAGGGAGAGGAGCCTGCGCTCCTTTCCGACCAGATCCGCAACGCCCTGACCGACGAGATCGCCTCAGGCGCCTTCGCCGCCGGGGCGGCGCTCGACGAACAGGACCTCGCCGACCGCTTCGGCGCCTCCCGCACCCCGGTGCGCGAGGCGCTGCGCCAGCTCGCCGCGAGCGGCCTCGTCGAGATGCGCCCGCGCCGCGGCGTCGTCGTGGCGCGCATGACGCCTGAACGCATCATGGACATGTTCGAGACGACCGCCGAGGTCGAGGCGATGTGCGCGCGGCTCGCCACCTACCGCATCACCCCGCTCGAACGCAGCCGGCTGATGGAGCTGCACGAGGCCTCGCGCGCGCTCGTCGCGGCGAACGACCTCGACGGCTACGACGCCTTCAACGTCAAGTTCCACGAAGCGATCTACGCCGCGACCCACAACGGCTTCATGGCCGAGCAGGCGATGGCGATCCGGGCGCGGCTCAAGGCGTTCCGCCGCACGCAGCTGCGCCACGGCGCGCGCATCGTGCGCTCGCGCGAGGAACATGACGCGATCATGACCTCGATCGCCCAGGGCGACGGCGAGGAGGCGGCGCGGCGCATGCGCGCGCACATGATGAACGCGGCGAGCGCGATCGGCGCCTATATCGCCGAGCACGCCGGAGAATTCTGAAGCGGCGCGCCGCGCCTTGTGGCGCGTCAATCACATTTTCACCCTAAGTGTGGCCGGCGTCGCCGACGGCCTTGCGGAACGCGCTTCTCCTGGGCTAGGCGGGACGCGCGGCCTCTCGCCAGAGCGGGCCCGATCTTGACGGCGAAACGGGCGCAGGGCGCCCGGCCGAACGCGGAAGGGCAGGGGCGCTCCTCATGACGAAGCAGGCGAAGTCAGGCGCAATCGGACTCGCGGCGGCGGCCGCGCTCGCGGCCATGGCGGGCCAGGCCTTCGCCGCGCAATGCGGCAATTCGGCCGCGGGCTATGACGCCTGGAAGCGGCAGTTCGCCGACGAGGCCAAGGGGCGCGTCGGCCCGACGGCGATCTCGGCGCTGATGAACACCCATTACGCCGCGGCGACCATCGCCGCCGACCGCGGCCAGAAGAGCTTCAGGCTGTCGCTCGACCAGTTCCTCGCCAAGCGCGGCGGCTCGGCGATCGTCTCGCGCGGGCGCGCCTTCAGGCAGAGCCACGCCGCCCTGTTCGCCTCGATCGAGCAGCGCTATGGCGTGCCGCCGGGGCCGCTGATCGCGATCTGGGGCATGGAGACGGGCTTTGGCGCGGTGCGCGGCAACCAGCACATGCTGTCCTCCGTCGCCACGCTCGCCTATGACTGCCGCCGCTCGGCCTTCTTCACCGACCAGCTCTACGCCGCGCTGCAGCTTATCGACCGCGGCCAGATCGCGCCCGACGCGCGCGGCTCGATGCATGGCGAGGTCGGGCAGACCCAGTTCATGCCCAAGGCGGTGCTGCAATATGGCGTCGGCGGCGACCTCAACAACGCGGCCAACGCGCTGAATTCGACCGCGAACTTCCTCAAGGCGCATGGCTGGCGCGCCGGCGCGGGCTACCAGCCGGGCGAGCCCAATTTCGCCGCCATCCAGGCCTGGAACGCCGCGAGCGTCTATCAGCAGGCGATCGCGCTGCTCGGCCAGAAGATCGACGCCGGGCGCTGACGCGCCGCGGCGCTCGACAGCCGGCCCGGCTTCGGCCACATCTGGGGACGCGCCGCCGGCCCGCGAGGCGACGGGCGGCGCGACATCCGCCACGAGGGAGCGGGACTTGCTTTCCTCTCCGCTGCAAACGCTGCTTGAGGAGCTGCGCGCCGAGCTTGCGGGGGTCGGGGGCGGCGAGGTCGCCTCCTACATTCCCGCGCTCGCCGGCGCCGATCCGAACGCCCTCGCCCTCGCCGTCGCGACGACCGACGGGCGCGTGTTCAGCGTCGGCGACGCCGATCTGCGCTTCTCCATCCAGTCGATCTCGAAGCCGTTCGCTTATGCGGCGGCGCTCGACCGCCTCGGCCGCGAGGCGACGCTGGCGAAAGTCGGCGTCGAGCCGACCGGCGACGCCTTCAACGCCATCGTGCTCGACAGCGTCGGCAACCGTCCGTTCAACCCCATGGTCAACGCCGGCGCCATCGCCGTCTCGGCGCTGTTTCCCGGAGACAGCCGGGCGGCGCGCGCCGGCGCCATGCTCGAAACCTTGTCGCGCTTCGCGGGCCGCCCGCTCGACGTCGACGAGGAGATGTTCCGGTCGGAGGCGATGAGCGGGCACCGCAACCGCGCCATCGCCTGGCTGATGCTGAACGCCGGCATGATCGAGGCCATGCCCGACGACGCGCTCGACGTCTATTTCAGGCAATGCGCCGTCTCGGTCGACGTGCGCGACCTCGCCGTCATGGCGGCGACGCTCGCCAACGGCGGGGTCAATCCGCTCACCGGCGCGCGCGCCGTCGCCGAGGACCATGTCTGCGACGTGCTCACCGTGATGCTCACCTGCGGCATGTATGACTACGCCGGGCAATGGGCCCATGAGGTCGGCCTGCCGGCCAAGAGCGGCGTGTCGGGCGGGATCGTGGCGGCGGCGCCGGGCCAGTTCGGGATCGCCGCCTTTTCGCCGCCGCTCGACCGTTTCGGCAACAGCGTGCGCGCCGTCGCCGCCTGCCGGCTGCTGTCGGAGCGCCTGTCGCTGCATGTGCTGGGCGCCCGCCCGCAGGCCCGCGCCGGCCGCGTGCTCGCCGGCGACGCTCTGCGCTCGACGCGCGGACGCCCGGCGCAGGACGCGGCGCGGCTCGACGCGCTGGCGCGGCGCATCCTCGTGATCGACGCCCAGGGCGAGATCTGCCCCGCCGCCGCCGAACGGCTGCTGCGGCTCGCCGGCGAGGGGCTCGGGCGCGGCGAGGTGACGATCCTCAACCTGAGCCGCGCCGTCCGCGTCGAGCGCGGCGCGGCCCTCCTGTTCGAGACCTTCCTCGCGGAGCTGGCGGCGCAGGGCGGCGCGGCGGCGCGCCGGCTCATCCTCGCCCATGCCCCGCCGGGCCTCCCCGCGGGCGCGACGGCGGCGACGCGCGCGGCCGATCTCGACGCCGCGCTCGAAGCCGCCGAAGACGAGCTTCTCGCCGAGGGCGCGTCGGGGCCGCCCGAGGCGTTCGCGCCGCTTGCGGCCGACTGGCTCGCGGGCCTCGATCCGGACGAGGCCGCGGCCCTCCTCGCCGCGCTCGCGCCGGCGCGGCGCGTTTTCGCGCGCGGCGAACATGTGTTCCGGCGGGGCGAGCCGGCGCGCGACATTCTGACCGTCGCCTCCGGGCGCCTGCGCGTCGAGGCCGAGGCCGCCGACGGCGCGGCGCCGCGCGTCGCGGCGGTCGGGCCCGGCGCGACGATCGGCGAGCTGGCGCTGTTCGCCGCCGCGCCGCGTTCGGCCGACGTCGTCGCCGAAGAAGACACCGTCGCCTGGAGCGTGCCGCTCGACGCGCTTCGCGCCTTTCTCGCGGCGCGCCCCGAAGCGGCGAGCCGGATCCTGTTCAGGCTCAACGCCGATCTCGCCGACCGGCTGCGGCGTTCGACGGCGGCGGCGCGCGCGCTCGGCGGCTGACGCGCGGCCGCGCTCCGGCTCACGGTCGTTCGCCGAAATGTTAATGCTCTGAAGGCTTACTTTATTTCCCGACATGGCCGTCTTGGCTTACCCTGACGGCTGAATCGTCCAGCGCCGACCGCCGCCCCGGCATGAATGAGAGGCGGCTTTCGAGAGCTCCATGTCCGCCGCCAGCGAATCCGCCGCCAGCGAAACGCGCCACGCGTCGATCGACGCCGCCCAGATCGCCGCCGCCCCGATCGCCGCCCTTGACCGGGACGCCGTCGCGGAAATCTTCGCCGAGATCGCCCTCGAGGCGGCCATCGCCGTGATGTCGGTCTACGCCTCGGACAGCCATGCGCGGCGCAAGCCCGACCAGAGCCCCGTCTGCGACGCCGACGAAGACGCCGAAGCGATCATCCTCGAGCGGCTCGCCGAGCGGCTGCCGCAGTTTCCGGTGCTCGCCGAGGAGGCCGCCGCGGCCGGCAAGAAGACGGTCGCCTGCGACGCCTTCATCCTGGTCGATCCGGTCGACGGCACGCGCGAATTTCTCGACCATAACGGCGAGTTCACCGTCAACATCGCCCTCGTCGTCGAGGGCGCGCCGGTCGCCGGCGTGGTCTATGCGCCGGCGCTCGGGCGGATGTGGATCGCCGGGGCCGCCGCCGCGGCCTGCCGCGTCGAGCCCGGCGCGCCGCTGCCCGCGCCCGGCGAGCGCCGCCTGATTCATGTCCGCGCCGCCCCGGCGCAGGGCCTGACCGCGCTCGCGAGCCGCTCCCACTGCGACCCCGAGACCGAGGCGTTTCTCGCCACGCTGCCGGTGCATGAGCGGCGCAGCGCCGGCTCGTCGCTGAAGTTCTGCGCCGTGGCCGAGGGCGACGCCGACGTCTATCCCCGCTTCGGCCAGACCATGGAATGGGACACGGCCGCGGGCGACGCGGTGCTGCGCGCCGCCGGCGGCGTCGTGCTCGACGGCGAGCGCCATCCGCTGCGCTATGGCAAGGCCGGGCGGCAGTTCAGGAACGGGCCTTTTGTCGCCTGGGGCGATCCGGCGGCGGCGCGCGCCTGACGCGCCGCGCCTTTTTCACGCGTCCTCAACCCGTCGTTAACCTTGGCGCGACACTCTTTCGCCTCGCCGGCGCGAGCGCGGCGGCGGATCCGTCAGGGAGGAGCGATGCGCAGGCTTGAACAGACGCCGTCGGCCGTCGGGGCCGGGTCCGGCGCGCCGGCGTCGCCATGCGCCGCCGGCCGCCGCGACAGGCCCGGCGCCGCGTCGCGCCGGCGCGTGGCCGGGGTCTGCGTCGCGCTTCTCGCCGCCGCGGCGCTCGCGCCTCAGACCGTGGCCGCGACCGAGCGCCCCTCCGAATTCGCTCCCGACGAGATCGTCACGAACGGCCACAAATTCTTCGGCTCGATCTCGCGCGGCCTCGCCGAGGCGATCGAGCAGGCGACGCGGCGCTGGGGCAAGCCCAACGGCTATATTCTGGGGCAGGAGGCGAGCGGCGCCTTCATCGGCGGCCTGCGCTATGGCGAAGGGACCATGTACACCCGCAACGCGGGCCAGGTGAAAGTCTTCTGGCAGGGCCCCTCGCTCGGCTTCGACGCCGGCGCCGACGGGGCGCGGACCATGATGCTGGTCTATAACCTGCCTTCGACCGGGGCGATCTTCAACCGTTTCGGCGGCGTCGCGGGCTCGGCCTATCTCGTCGGCGGCTTCGGCCTGTCGGCCTTCATCAACGACGATGTTTACGTGGTGCCGATCCGCTCCGGCGTCGGCGCGCGGCTCGGCGTCAACGTCTCCTATCTGAAGTTCACGCCGGCTTCGACCTGGAATCCGTTCTGACCGGCTCCGTTCCCGGCGCCGCCCATTGGCCGCGGCGTCAGTAGCGCCGCAGCAGCGCGACGAGCCGTCCCTGGATGCGCACCCGGTCGGGTCCGAAGATGCGCGTCTCATAGGCCGGATTGGCGGCTTCGAGCGCGACCGAGGCGCCGCGGCGGCGCAGCCGCTTCAGCGTCGCCTCCTCATCGTCGATGAGAGCGACCACGATGTCTCCGGTCTCGGCGGTGTCCTGCTTGCGGATGACCACCGTGTCGGCGTCGAAGATGCCGGCTTCGATCATCGAGTCGCCGCGCACCTCGAGCGCGTAATGCTCGCCCTGCGTCAGCATGTCGGGCGGCAGGCTGATGACGTGGCTGCGCGTCTGCAGCGCGCTGATCGGCGTGCCGGCGGCGATGCGGCCCATGACCGGGATGGCGACGCTTTCGCGGCCCGCCTCGTCGTCGCGGGCGGGCTGCGGGCGCACGCGTCCAAGATCGCCCTCAATCACGCTCGGCTCAAACTTGCGGCCGCGCGCGCCGTCAGGCCGTGAGCCCGGCATGCGCAGCACCTCGATGGCGCGGGCGCGGTTCGGCAGGCGGCGGATGAAGCCGCGCTCCTCGAGCGCGATGATGAGGCGATGGATGCCCGACTTCGAGCGCAGGTCGAGCGCGTCCTTCATCTCGTCGAAGGAGGGCGGCACGCCGGTCTCCTTCAGGCGCTCGCTGATGAAGCGCAGGAGTTCGCTTTGCTTTTTGGTCAACATGGGTCGTCGGCCGCCATGGATCGCCTTTCGGCGCGCGAATCGGGCTCCCGCGCGCGAATCGGTCCGCACAAAGGGTGAACGAACGGTACATGTTCGTGCTGCGTTCCGCAAGCCCCCCGCCCCCGCGCGTCGGCAGGGGCGGCTCACGAAGAGATTTTGCGGCGGGGCGTTGACGGAACTTTCAGCCGCGCCATAGGTTAATCGCTCTCGCCGGCGCACGGCGACCCTTTTCGCCAAAGGCGCCGGCCATTTGGAGGAGAAAAGGCATGGATCGACCGCTGCAGATCGTCTTCCGCGACATCCAGCACTCGGACGCGCTCGAAAAACTCATTCAGGATCGAGCGCAGCGGCTTGAGAACGCCTATTCCCGCATTATCGGCTGCCGGGTCGTGGTCGGAACGTCGCATCGCGATCCCAACTCCGTGGTCGTTCCGCTGGCGCTGTGCGTCGAGGTCGAGATTCCGGGCAAGCCGCTCGTGGTCGCCAAGGCCGAGGGCAAGCGCAAGGGAGAGGCCTCGGCGCTCGTCAACAAGGTCTTCGACCTCGCCGAGCGGCGGCTCGAGCAGGTTTCCGAATTCGTCAAGAACACTTCGCGCCGGCTCGAGAACGCGCCCGAGACGGGCGTGGTGGCGCGGCTCTTTCCCGAGCAGGACCATGGCTTCGTCGAGGTGCGCGGCGGGCCGGACCTCTATTTCACCCGCGCCTGCGTGACGCGCGGCGACTTCAACGCCCTCAAGGTCGGCATGCTGGTCGAGGTGTCGCGCGCGCCCGACGGCCCGATGGGCCCGCAGGCGAGCGCCGTGCTCGCGCTCGTCGACGCGTGAGCGCGGCCGGCTGGCGATGACGCCGGCGCAAAAAGGGAGCGGGCCGCGCGGGCCCGCTCCGTTCAGCCGCTGGACGGGGCGGCGACGCGCCCGGCCTTATTTGGCGGCCTTGGCGTAAAGCTCGGCGACATAATCCCAGTTGACGAGATTTTCGACGAACGCCTTGAGATAGTCGGGCCGGCGGTTGCGATAGTCGATGTAATAGGAGTGCTCCCAGACGTCGCAGCCCAGAATCGGGGTCGCGCCATGCACGAGCGGGTTCTCGCCGTTCGGGGTCTTGCTGACGGCAAGCTTGCCGTCCTTGACCGAGAGCCAGGCCCAGCCGGAGCCGAACTGGGTGACGCCCGCCTGGATGAACTCCTCCTTGAACTTGTCGACCGAGCCGAAGCTGTCGACGATCGCCTTCTCGACTTCGCCCGGAATGGCGCCGCCGCCGTTCGGCTTCATCCAGCTCCAGAAATGGAGATGGTTGTAGTGCTGGCCGGCGTTGTTGAAGAGGCCGGCGTTCTTGCCGTAGGACTCCTTGACGATCTCCTCGAGCGACTTGCCCTCGAGCCCTGAGTCCTTCAGCAGATTGTTGCCGTTGGTGACATAGGCCTGATGATGCTTGTCGTGATGGTATTCGAGCGTCTCCTTCGACATATAGGGCTGCAGCGCCTCATAGGCGTAGGGAAGAGGGGGCAGGGTGAAGGACATGGCTTGCTCCTGGTGTCGCGCCGGCGGCCGGCGAGGGCCGCGCGGCTTTAACTAGACCGCTGGCTCTTGCGCAGCAACCGCCTTGGCCGGCGGCGCCGAAAGCTTCGGCGCCGCGCGGCCGGGCCCTGCTCAACGCTTAAGCGCCCCGTAAGGATCGACCGCCATAGTCGGCGGCGCTGGCGCGGCGCGGCCTGACGCGGCAGGATCGCCGGGGCGGCCCGGGCGCTCGCGCCTTGGCTTCGCCTCAACTGCGCGCCATCAACTGCGCGCCGTCAACGCGCGTTCGGACGCCGCCGGACGCGGGAGCCGCGGCGCCGCGACGTCATGAGCATTGTGAATTCATGAGTTATGTGACTTTCCTCGTCGGTCTGCTTCTGTCCGCCTGCGGCGGTTACGCCATGTCGTTTGGCTGGGGCATCGTCGCCGTCGAGCGCGGCTGGGCGAGCATGATCTCCGGCGCGGTGCTGCTTTCGGGCGGCGTCGTGGTCATGGCGCTGGCGCTCGTCATGCGGGGCGTCGCGCGGCTGCGCGCGGCGCTGTTGGCGCAGGCGCGCCCGTCTGCGCCAGCCGCTGCGCCGCAGCCCGCGCCTGCGCAGGACGAGGCGCCGGAGGCGCTGGCCTTTCAGCCGCCCGCCGAAGACGAAGCCCCGCCGCACGCGCTCATCGAGGATGTTCGCCGCGTGGTCGCCCAGTCGATCAAGGGGCGGCCCCTGCGTCCGGCCGAAGACGAGACGCCGGCCGCCGCGACCGGGGCGGACGCCGCCGCGCCATCGCGCCTTGAAGCCGAAGTCACGCGCGAAAACGCCGCCCCGGCCGAATACGCCTGGCCGCGCGACGCCGGGCGGTTTGAAGCCGCCGTGCGCCCGGAGCCCCGGCCGGCCGGGCCCGTTTCGCCCCCGCCGCCATCGCCGGGGCCGTCCTGGTCCGCTCCCCCGTCGCCCGCGCCTCCTGCCTCCGGGCCGTCTACGGGCGACGCGTTCCGCTGGCCTGCGCCCGAATCCGCGGGCGGCGCGGCGCAGGCGCAGCCCGCCGAAGCCCGCCCGCCGGAGCGTCGGCCGGCCGCGCCGCCCCGCGCGCCGGCGCGCGAGTTTCACCTGCCGCGCGCGGTGGGCCTTGAAGGCGTCGCGCCCGGGCTCGCCCCGCGCCAGCCCGGGGCGGCCGTCGCAGCCGCTCCCGCCGCAGCCCTGGCGTCCCCGGAGGCGGCGGGCGATCCCATGATCCTCGGCCGCCATGAATCCGAGGGCACGTCCTATGTCATGTACGCCGACGGTTCGATCGAGGCGACGTCCGGCCGGGGCGTGTTCCGTTTCGGCTCGATGGCCGAGCTCAAGGCGTTCATGGAAAGCCAGCCGCGCGGCTGAGGCTCAGGCGCCCGCGCCGGCGTCCGAAAAGCCGCCTTCGACGCAGGCGACGGCGAAGGCGTAGTGCAGCGCCGCCTCCTCGAGCCGGGCGAAGCGGCCCGAGGCGCCGCCATGGCCCGCGCCCATGTTGGTGCGGCACAGGACCGGCCCGCCGCCGGTCATGGTCGCGCGCAGCCGCGAGATCCATTTCAGCGGCTCCCAATAGGTCACGCGCGGATCGGTCAGCCCGCCGAGCGCGAGGATCGGCGGATAGCGCTTCGCCTCGACGTTGTCATAGGGCGAATAGGACCTGATGCGCGCAAAAGCGTCGGGATCGCGGATCGGGTCGCCCCATTCGAGCCATTCGGGCGGGGTCAGCGGCAGCTCGGCGTCGAGAATCGTGTTGAGCACGTCGACGAAGGGCACGTCGGCGACGATTCCGGCAAACAGCTCCGGCGCCGTGTTGACGACGGCGCCCATCAGCATGCCGCCGGCGCTGCCGCCCTGCGCCACGATTCCGCCCTCCCGCGCGAAGCCGGCGGCGACGAGATGGCGCGCGGCGGCGATGAAGTCCGAAAAGCTGTTCGGCTTGTTTTCGAGCTTGCCGTCGAGATACCAGCGCCAGCCCTTGTCCGTCCCGCCGCGGATGTGGGCGATGGCGTAGACGAAGCCGCGGTCGACGAGCGACAGCCGCGACGCGCTGAAATAGGCGTCGATCGCATGACCATAGGCGCCATAGCCATAGATCAGGGTCGGCGCGCCCCGCGAAAGGTCGAGGCCGCGCCGGTGCAGGATCGAGACGGGGACGAGCTCCCCGTCGGGCGCGGGCGCGAACAGGCGGCGCGTGACATAGTCGGCCGGATCATGGCCCGAGGGGATCGCCTGGCGCTTGCGCAGGATGCGGCGGCGCGTCGTCAGGTCATAGTCGTAGGTTTCGGCCGGCGTGGTCATCGACGAATAGGAGAAGCGCTGCAGCGGGGAGGCGAAATCGAGCCGGCCCATGAGCTCGAGTTCATAGGCCTCCTCCTCGAAGGCGAGCGCATGGTCCTCGCCGCTTTCGAGCGCGCGCGTCATGAGGCGGGGCAGCCCGTCCTCGCGTTCGAGCCAGACGAGATGGTCGGGAAAGATCGTGAAGTCGACGATCATGCGCCCGCGCCGGCGCGGGACCTCCTTCGTCCAGTTCGCCCGGCCGGGCGCCGCGAGCGGGGCGCTCACGATCTCGAAATCCTCGGCGCCGTCGGCGTTGGTGAGGATGAACAGCCGGTCGCCGCGATGCTCGACCTCGTAGCGCCGCCCCGGCGCGCGCGGCTCGACGAGGCGCGGGCGCGCCTGTGGATCCGAAAGGTCGATGAGCCAGACCTCGGCCGCGTCGTGGTCGCTGACGCTGACGCATGCGAAGGCGCCGGACTGGCTGCGCTTCAGATGGATGAACCAGCGCGGGTCCTTTTCCTCAAAGACGATCTCGTCGCTCGCGGGGTCCGCGCCGAGGCGGTGGCGCAGCACGCTCGCGGGGCGATTGTTCTCGTCGATGCGCACGTAATAATAATGAGAGGACTCCGCGCCGAAGACGAAGCCGCCGTCGCTGTCGGTCACGACGTCCGCGGCGTCCTCGCCCGTCGCCACGTCGCGCACGCGGATCACATGCAGCTCCGAGCCTTTTTCGTCGGCCGACCAGGCGAATTTCGCATGGTCCGGCGAATGGCGCGCCCTGGCGACGCGGAAATAGGGCTTGCCCTGCGCCTCGCGCTCGCCGTCGAGCAGCACCTCGACCGCGCCGCCGTCCTCCTGCGCGCGGCAGAACACCGGATGCTGCGAGCCCTGGTCATAGCGGGCGTAATAGAGAAACGGCCCGTCGCGCAGCGGCGGCTGCGCGTCGTCCTCCTTGATGCGCCCGCGCATCTCCGCGACGATGGTCCGGCGCAGCGCCTCATGCGGCGCAAGCACGGCGGCGGCGTAGGCGTTCTCGGCGTCGAGCGCGGCGCGGATCTCGGCCGGCAGGGCGTCCGGGTCGCGCAGCACCTCGCGCCAGTTGTCCGCCTTCATCCAGGCGTAGTCGTCAATGAGCTCGATCCCGTGCGCGGTCGTGACGGTGGGCGTGCGTCGGGCCGCAGCGGGCGCGGGCGGAAGGGTCAAGGGCGGGGGCTTTCCGGTGGTTGGCGCCGCGCCCCGGCCGGCCGGAGCCGACCGAAGCGCGGCCGTGCATAAATTAGGCGATCGCGCCGGAGCCGACAAGCCGCGCCCGCCGCGCCGGGCCGATGTAGCGCGATTTATCAGCATGGAAACGTCTTCGTTGAACGCGGCGACTGGGATTGTTGATCATCGTCTGATCTGACAGGCGACGTCCTGTGCAGCTTTTTTTTGTTTACGCCGAAGATTGTGTGCTCGACGCTACTTGCGATTGTGCAGGTCCGGCACTTATAATGATACAGGTTCGAAGCAGTCGATTCGGGGCGGTCGATTAAGAGAACTTCATCTTCAGAAAGGTTTTTCCGCCCTTTGCCAGATATCCGGCTCCCATGATTGAGTCGGGCCGTGGCCGCGGCGCCCTCTATTCGGGATTTTTAACGTCATGAGCGATACGTCAGGTTCCAACAGCTATATCGAACTGGCCGCCGACATCGTGTCGGCCTACGTCAGCAACAATTCCGTGCCGGCCAGCGATCTGCCATCCCTCATCAACGACGTTCATTCCGCTTTGCTGAGGGTCACCTCGGGCACGGTCGCGCCCGTCGTCGAAACGCCGAAGCCGGCCGTCCCCGCAAAGAAGTCCGTCACCAACGACTATCTTGTCTGTCTGGAGGACGGGCGGAAATTCAAGTCGCTGAAGCGGCACCTGCGCACGCAGTACAATATGTCGCCCGACGAATACCGCGAGAAATGGGGCCTCGCGCCCGATTATCCCATGGTCGCGCCCAATTACGCCAAGGCGCGCTCCAACCTCGCCAAGCAGATGGGCCTCGGCCAGCAGCGCCGCCGCGCCTGAGCCTCGCGGCCCGGGCGCGCCGGCGCGGCGCTTTCGGCGCGGCCCGCGTCTTTCCGCTCATCGCGTCGCGCGCCGCCGGCCGGGCGCTGCGGCTGGGCTGCGGCGATGGAGCGCGCAACGCTCATCAAGGAAGCCGGCGAAAGCGGAGCGGCGAGGGCGCCGGCTCCGCAAGGCCGCGCCGGGCGCGCGCCGCTGTGGCCCGGCGCCCAATCTTTCCGTCCCAGAACGTCGCCGCCGTCGCGCCTGCGGCGGACGGCCCGGGCGCCGGCTCAGGCCGCCGCGGCGGCCGCGCCGCGCGCGTCGGACTTGATGCGCTCGACCATGGAGCGGACCCCGTTGCTGCGCTGCGGCGTCAGATGCTGCGACAGGCCGAGCCGGCCGAACAGGTCCTGCGCGTCGGTCGACAGGATCTCCTCCGGCGTATGGTCCGAATAAAGCGCCAGCACGAGAGCGACGAGCCCGCGCACGATATGGGCGTCGCTGTCGCCCCTGAAACGCAGGACCGGCGCGCCGTCGCCCTTCGCCTCGACCGTGGTTTCGAGCCACACCTGGCTGGCGCAGCCGCGCACCTTGTTGGCGTCGTTATGCGCCGCCTCGTCGAGCGGCTCGAGCATGCGGCCGAGCTCGATCAGGTAACGGTAGCGGTCGTCCCACTCGTCGAGATAGGCGAAGTTTTCAATGATGTCGTCGAGGGTCATGGCCGGCGCACAGTTTAGAAGAATTCCGGCCTACTAGTATATTTGTGCATGAGCGAAGGGGCTAGCAAAAAATCCGCAGACCCGCCAGCCGTTCAGGGCGCGGCGCGCGCCGACGTCTGCCTCGGCGGCGGGGACGGCGGCTCCGCCTGAGCCGGCCCGGGCGCCGCCGCGCCCTCATGCGCCCCGGCCGTCTTGGCGCCCTTCTCCTTGGCGCCCTTCTCCTTGGCGCCCATCTCCTTGGCGCCCGTCCCTTTCGCGCCCGCCTCCTGCGCGCGTCCTTCTCTCGGGGGGGCTGCCAGCGCGTCGAACGCCGCGCCATGCGCCGCCCGGGCGATCCGTGCGGTCGCCTCGACGCAGGCCGCGGGCGACTGCGCGCAGGCCTCGACCGCGCGCCGCTCGGCTTCGGCGGCGACGGCCGCGAGCGCGCCGTCGCCCGCGGCCTTGGCGCCGCCGCGCAGCAGCGTCGCGATCTCCTTCGGCGCGGAGCCCTCGGGCCAGGGCAGGAAGGCGAAGACGACGCCAAGCCAGAAGATGAGGCGAAAGAGCAGAAACATCGCCGCGACGCTCCAAAGGCCGGACGCCTTTCGCGCAGGCATAGCAGGGCGTCCGTTAACGGGACGAAAAGCGCCCGGAGGCCACGCCAACCCGTCGATTTCGCAAGCTTTTCTACACCATAGGTCGAGTTTGGCCGGCCCGTCCGCGCCTTTGGCCCGCAAATGGGCGCCGACAGATGCGCCGGCGCATCACTGATTTAGGAGCGCCTTAAGACGCCGGCGCCAGCTTGAGGCCCGACGCCGCGACGAGTCGGCGGGCGCGGAGCTGAACGTGGGTTTTCATTCGCCTCAAGACGGCCCTCTTTTTCGCGCGGGGGCTCAGGCCGCGGCGGCCTGCGCCGGCCGCGGGATGTTCGCGGCGGCGCGGGAACGGGGTCGCGATCCGGGGCGTCGCGCGCCGCTGGCCCTGCTGCCGATGCTCGCCGCGCCGATCTGTCTGTGGCTTCACGGCGCGCCGCGCGCGCCGGACGCCGCGCTGCTGCTTGCCGCCGTGCTGCCGCTCTGCGCGCTGGCGATCCTCGCCGCGGCGGGGGCGCGCGCGCGGCTCGAGGCCGTCTCGGCGCTCGGCCTCGTCGGCGCCGCGCTCGCGACCGCGGTCGGCGCGGGGGCCGGGGCCGGCGCGCTGTTCTGGCTCGCGCTCGCGCCGCTCGACGCGCTCGCGGCCTTCGACGCCGGGCTCATTCTCGCCTGCGGCGCGGCGGCGCTGATCGCCGCGACCGGGGCGGCCGCGGCCGATCTTCTCGGCCTGCCGGGCGCCGAGGGGCTGGCGCGGCCGGCGGTCTGGGCGATCGCCGCCTGCGGCGCGGCGACGCTGTTCGCCCTCGCCTGCGTGCGCGGGCTTGCGGGCCGGACGGCGGCGGGCGCGCGCGGCCTCGCCCGGCCCGAGGAGGCGGCGGGCGACCTCGTGCTGCTGCATGACCGCTCGGGCGTGGCGCTCGCGCTCTCCGGCGACTGCGCCGGGCTCCTCGGCCTGCCGGCCGCGGCGCTCATGGGGCGCGGTTTCTTCGAACGCGTCCATGTCGCCGACCGGCCCGCCTTCCTGCAGGCGATCGACCGGGCGGCCGGGGGGCGCGGGCCGGCGCGCGCCGGGGCCGCGGCGTTCAGGCTGCGCGCCGCCGGCGCGCCGCGCGAGGGGCGCGAAGACCCGGTGTTCCTGTGGCTCGACATGCGCGCGCGGGGCGCCGGCGCGGGGCGGGCGGTCGCCGTGCTGCGCGACGTCTCGGCTCTCAAGACGCGCGAGGAGGAACTCGAGACGGCCCGCGCGCAGGCCGAGGCGCTGAGCCTTTCAAAGGATCGCCTCCTCGCCAGCATGAGCCATGAGCTGCGAACCCCGCTCAACGCCATCATCGGCTTCTCGGAGCTGCTCGGCGACGCGGCGCAGGCGCCGCGCGACCCCGGCAAGCAGCGCGAATATGCGGCGATCATCCATCAGTCCGGCCAGCACCTGCTCGCCGTCGTCAACTCCCTGCTCGACCTGTCGAAGATCCGCTCCGGCGCCTTCGCGCTGGCGCCGGCGCCTTTCGCGGTCGCGCCGCTCATCGAGGCCTGCTGCGACATGGTGCGGCTCGACGCCAAGGAGCGCGGGGTGCGGCTGACGCAGGCGGTCGCGCCCGAGGTCGGCGAGATCGTCGGCGACACGCGCGCCTGCCGGCAGATCCTCATCAACCTGCTCTCCAACGCCGTGAAGTTCACGCCGCGCGGCGGCGAGGCCCGGGTTCTGGCGCGTCTCGAAGGCGGCTTCCTCGCGCTCGTCGTCGCGGATTCGGGCGTCGGCATCGCCGAGCAGGACCTGTCGCGCCTCGGCAGCCCGTTCTTCCAGGCGCAAGGCGGGCGGGAGCGCCCCCAGGAGGGCACGGGGCTCGGCCTCTCGATCGTCTGCGGCCTCGTCGGCCTGCACGGGGGCGAGATGTCGATCGCGAGCGAGCCGCATCAGGGCGCCTGCGTCACCGTGCGCCTGCCGCTCGACTGCCGCCGCGCCGGCGACCGCATGCGCCCCCTGGCCGAAATCGAAACCATCGCGCGCTACCGCCGCGCGGACCCCTCCGTCGAAACGTCCATGGTGAAGAAAATTGCGTGAAGCTCTCGCCGCCGCCGATCACGACTTCACATTGAGCGAGCCGCGCGCGCGCCGGCCGCGCGCCTCCCGCGGCGGAGGCGGCGCGAAGCGCGCGAAGCCGCGCGCGGGCGAGCCGCGCAAGAAGATCGCCGCCGTCGCGCTGACGCTGCTCGGCGTCGGCGCGCTCGCCGGCGTGCTCGTCAACGCGCTCGCCCTGCAGAAGACGCGCCATCCGGCGCCGCTGTTCGCGCGCGCCGTGGTCGAGAGGCCGGCGGCCGCCGCGCCCGCGCCGGTTCCAGCGCCCCGGCCCGAGCGCCTCGCCGAACCGCGCGACGCCGAGCCGGTCCACGCCGAGGCCGCCGCGCCCGAGGAGCGCCCGGCGCCGCGCGCCGCGCCGGCCCGCACGGCCGCGCTCGCGCCCGAAGCCGCGCCGCCGCCGCGTCCGCATGACCCGATCTCGGATCTGATCCGCAACGGCGGCGTCGCGCGCGAGGCCGCGCCCGCCGTCTCCCGCTCGGTGATGGCGGCGCAGAAGGCGCTGGTGAAGCTCGGCTTCGTGCTGAAGGCCGACGGCGTCATGGGCGCTTCGACCCGCCAGGCGATCGAAAGCTTCGAGCGCGACCGCGGCCGCAAGAGCGCGGGCGAACTCACCCCCGCCGTGATGAAGGCGCTCGGCGCCGAATCGGGGATCGCGGTCAACTGACGCGCGGGCGCAAAAAATCCGGCCGGGACGGACCCGGCCGGAGAGGGGTTTCAAAGGGCCCGAAGCGCCTGCCGCCCGAAGCCTAGATGAAACGCTCGATCTGGCGGAACAGGACGAACAGGAAGGCCGAGAGCGCGATGGCGCAGGGCAGCGTCAGCACCCAGGCGAGCGCGAGGCTGCGCACGGTCGACATCTGCACGCCCGAGCCGTTCGCCGCCATGGTTCCGGCGACGCCCGACGACAGCACATGGGTGGTCGACACCGGCAGGCCGAAATGGTCGGCCGCGGCGATGGTGCCCATGGCGACGAGCTCGGCCGAGGCGCCCTGGCCGTAGGTCAGATGCGTCTTGCCGATCTTCTCGCCGACCGTCACGACGATGCGCTTCCAGCCGACCATGGTGCCAAGGCCGAGCGCGATCGCGACCGCCACCTTGACCCAGTCGGGGATGAAGCGCGTCGCCATGTCGAGATGCTTCTTGTAGGCGGCGAGCGCGGCGAGGTCGTCCTTCGAGAGCGCGGCCGCCTTGTCCTTCTGCAGGAAGCGGATCGCTTCGGAGGCGAGATACATGTCGTTGCGGGTGTTGCCGACGCTCGCCGCGGGAATCGAGGCGAACGAGCCGTGCTGGCTCACCTGCGCGGCGACGTCGCGGATCAGCGCGGCGAGCGCCGGCAGGGTTCCGTCGGTGAACTCATGCGAGGCGACATAGGCCGTCACGATCGGGCGCGGGTCGCCGATCACGTGATGGCCGCCGGCGACCGCCTCGACCGCCTTCGAGGCCGCCTCGGAGGTCTGGATGAAGCTCGCCACCTCGCTTTCGGGCAGGGCGCGGTTCAGCGCATAGGCCGTCGGCACGGTGCCGATCAGGATCAGCATGATCAGGCCCATGCCCTTCTGGCCGTCGTTCGAGCCATGCGCGAAGGAGACGCCGGCCGAGGTGAAGATCAGAAGGCCGCGGATCCAGGCGGGCGGAGCGCCATGCGCCTTGGGCGACGTATAAAGCTCGGGCTTGCGGACGAGGAGCTTCATGAGCAGCAGCAGGCCCGCCGCGCAGACGAAGCCGACGACCGGCGAGAGCAGCAGCGCATAGCCGATCTCGATCGCCTTGTTCCAGTCGACGCCCGAGGTGCCGTCGCGGCCGCGCATCAGCGCGTTGGCGACGCCGACGCCGATGATCGAGCCGATCAGCGTGTGCGACGAGGACGCCGGCAGGCCGAGCCACCAGGTGCCGAGGTTCCAGATGATCGCCGCGATCAGCATGGCGAAGACCATGGCGAAGCCGGCTTCCGACCCGACCTGCAGGATCAGCTCGACCGGCAGCAGCGAGACGATGCCGAAGGCGACGGCGCCGGTCGAGAACAGCACCCCGAGGAAGTTGAACATGCCCGACCAGACCACCGCGACGGGCGCGGGGAGGGAATGGGTGTAGATGACCGTGGCGACGGCGTTGGCCGTGTCGTGAAAGCCGTTGACGAATTCGAAGCCGAGCGCGATCAGCAGCGCGACGCCGAGAAGGATGAAGGGCAGGGCGGACTTCACCGCCACGCCCGCGGCGGACACGTCGCGCCAGATGCTGAAGGCCGTGAAGAACAGCCCGACGGCGAGCACGCCGCCGAAGATGAGCAGCGTCAGCGGGGACATCGGCCGGTCGAGGACCGGCTTGCGAACGCCGTCGCCTGTCGTCAAAACGTCGTCTGTGGACGTGATCGAAGTCATGTTTTTTTCCGGAAAGGAGCCGCGCCAGCGCGCCTAGCGGATTTGTGTGACGCTGCGATGAAAAGTGCGCGCGCCGGTTGCGCCGGCTTGATTTTCGCGGCCTGTCGCGCTTGGCTCGCCGCGCCGCGCCGCAAAAGCGAGCGGGCGCGCGACATCGAGGAGCCACGCATGGAAGAACTGATCGCCCGCATCGCCGCCTCGGCCGGAACCGACGTCGAAACCGCGCGCAGGGCGGTCGGCGCCATTCTCGCGTTCCTGCGCAAGGAGGGGCAGCCGGCCGACGTCGACGATCTTTTCGCGCATCTGCCGGGCGCCGAGGAGGCGGCGGCGGCCGCGGCCGCGCAGAACGAGGGCGTGATGTCGGGCTTCATGGCCATGATGGGCGGCGGCCTCATGGGGCTCGCGGCGCGGCTCACGGGGCTCGGCCTGACCATGACGCAAATGCGTCAGATCGGACATGAAGTGTTCGCTTTCGCCGAATCGCAGGCGGGCCGGGAGCGCGTGCGCGCGGCGGCCGCGAAAATTCCCGGCGCCAGCCAGTTCTTCTGACTCCGCCGCAAAGCGGACCAACGCCCCTCTGCGGCCAGTGCGAAGGGCGCGCCGCGCCCGCGACGGCCGCTTGCGCCGCGCCGCGCGGCGGGCTTTGCTCTTTTTCGCCGGACCCGGCGAGCGTGCGGCAAGCTTCGTGCGTTAGAGCATTTTCAGTAAAAGTTGCAGGCCGTTACGTTTAAGAAAATGCGCAACGCCGAAATGTTGGAGCGCGTTCGCGAGGCGATGACGTCCGAACGCGCGCGAGCGTCGGACGGCGCCGGGCGAAACGGGCGAAGACTGCGGCGCGAATCTTGAACGCAGGCGGCGGGGCGCGGCCGGCGCGCGCCGCCCCCCGGGCCTGAACGGAGGGCGTGACATGGGCCAACGTGACATGGGCCAACGTGACATGGGCGAACGTGACATGGGCGAACATGACATGGGCGAACTTGTGGCTTTCTCGCCGTCGCGGCGCGGCGGGCGCGTCGCGCGCCCGGCCGGGCGCGGCGCGGTGCTGTTCTTTACGGGCGTGCGGCGCGAAAGGCTCGATCAGCCGGCGCGGGCCGGGGCGCATGCGGCGCGCCAGGACGAGCCCGCGGCCGATCCGCGCGGCGCGGACGACGTCGCGCCGAACTGACCCCGGCTCACGGCTCGACCGGCTCTTCGGGCTTGCAGACGATCGCCTTGGCGCGGCGCTCGGCGTCGGCCCATTCGCCGGGGAAATTGGCGAGCGCGCCGATCAGCACGAAGCCCTTGAGGCTCGGCGCCACGAGCCGCAGCTCCTGCGCCGGCCGGTCGTCGTCGTCTTCGGCCTCGACCGCGTCGAGCTGCTCCTGGGTCAAGAGCAGCACGTCGAGCCGTCCGCGCTGGGCGGCGCGGTCCGTCATGGAATAGAACACGTCGCCGTCGGGCTCGCGGAACGAGAGGGTCAGCATGCGCCCCGGCTCGACCTCGCCCGAGACGCGCAGCGGCGCGCGCGAGAGGTCGAACAGGCACGAGGCCTCGGCGACGGCGGGGTCGAGAAAGGGCGTCCATTGCGCGGCCGGCGTCGCGCGCGGCAGGAGGCGCGTCTCGCCATAGGCCGAATAGGGCGCGAGCCGGCGCATCGGCGTCTCGCCGACGAATTTCGGCAGATAGAGCACCAGGACGACATGCGCCGCGACCGCGCAGAGCGCCAGCGCCAGCGCCCATAGCGCCCCGGCGAGAATGCGGTCGAGCGGGCTTGCGGGCGGCTTGAGGCTCATGCGCAGGCCGTGCGTTCGATCCGCGGCATGCTCGCGGCGTCATAGGCGGCGTGGGCGGCGCTGAATTCGGATTCATAGAGCCGCAGCATCAGCGCGAAATGGCGGGTCTCGCCGAGCGGCAGCCAGTCGCCCGGCCGCGCGCGGCGCGAGAGCGTGATCGCGAACCGGCCGGCGCCGTCGCGCAGCATCTCGCTCGACACGAAGCCATAGCGCTCGGCGGCGTTGGCGAAAGGCCGCCCGTCAGGCGTCAGCGCGCTCAGCGTCCACCAGCGCGCCACGGGCGTGGGGCCGGAAACCCTGTAGTCGCAGCGCGTTTCGAGCGCGCGGCCGTCGCTGTCGGCGAAGGCGAGGAAGCTCAGCCCCTCGGTCGCGCCGGGCGGGATTTCGCCGGAATGGGCGCGCGCCGCCCGGGCATAGGGATCGACGCGAATTCCGTCGCGGCGCGGATAGGCGGTCCAGGGCCCGGCCTCGAGCGCGCCGAAGCCGAAGCCGGTCCTGACCGCGACGACGGTCGTCAGAAGGCCGAGGCAGAGCCCCGCGACGACGACGAGAAGATATTTGCCGATGAGCCGCATTTTTGACCGCGAGAGGTGGGCCGCGTCAGACGAACGGGCGGGCCGCGTTCACCCGCCGCCCGGCTGCGGGGCGGGCGCGGCGGGCGCCGCCGCGGCCGAAGCGGGCTCGGGCGCGAGCCGCGGCGCGTCCTCGCGGCGCTTGTCGGCCTCGATCAGGGCCGCGTCCATGGCCTTCGCCATGTCGACGAGAAGCTCGGCGGAGCGCTCCGAGAGCAGCGCCGGCCGCAGCGGCGCGCCGGCGGCGGGCGGCGGCGCGGGGGTCGCCGCGGCCGTGGCGGACGCGCCCATGCGCCCGCCGGGCAGGGGCTTCAGCTCGACGCCCTGATGGGCGTAGGCCATCACCTCGCGCCAGGTCGCGGCCGGGAGCGAGCCGCCGGTCATCTTCTCCATGGGCGAATCGTCGTCGTTGCCGTACCAGACGGCGGCGACGTAATTGCCGGTGTAGCCGACGAACCAGGCGTCCTTGTAGCCGTTGGTGGTGCCGGTCTTGCCCGCGACGTCGATTCCGTCGAGGCGCGCGCGCCCGCCGGTGCCGGCCTCGACCACCTGGAGCATCATGGAGTTCATGGTCGCGATCAGCTCCTCGGGGAACAGCCGGCGCGGCTGCGGCCCGTCGCGGTCGTGGCGATAGATGGTCTCGCCGCGCGAATTCATGATCTCGCTCGCCGCGAAGGGCGGCGCGCGCAGCCCGCCGTTGGCGAAGACGCAATAGGCCGAGGCCATGTCGATCACCGTGACCTCGGCCGCGCCGATCGGCAGCGAGACCGTGTCGGCGAGCGGCGTCGTCAGCCCCATGGCGCGGGCGTTGGCGACGATTTTGGCGCGGCCGGCGCGCGGGCTGCCGTCGCCGATCGCGGTCGCGAGCCGCACCGCGACGGTGTTGAGCGAGCGGGCCAGCGCCTGCGACAGCGGCAGCGCGCCGGCGTAGCTGTTCTTGTAATTGCGCGGGCACCAGTTGCCGATGCACACCGGCGCGTCGACGACGATGGTGGTCGGCTTGAACTTCCCGGTCTCGAGCGCGGTGAGATAGACGAAGGGCTTGAACGAGGAGCCCGGCTGGCGCAGCGCGTCGGTCGCGCGGTTGAACTGGCTCGCGCCATAATCGCGTCCGCCGACGAGCGCGCGCAGCGCCCCGTTCGGCTCCATCGCGGCCATGGCCGCCTGCTTCGCCTTGTAGCCCGGGCCGTTCTGGCGCAGCTCGTCCTCGATCACGGCGTCGGCGCGCTGCTGCACGCCAAGATCGAGCGCGGTGCGCACGGTGAGCACGCGGTCCTCGCCGAGCTTGTTCTCGTCGACGAGGCGCTTGACCTCCTGATAGGCGTAGTCGAGATACCAGTCGGGGCTCGTCTCCTTGGCGCGGTCGACCGGCGTCGCCGGATTGCGCAGGGCGGCGTAGATCTGGCCTTCGGTCAGATAGCCGGCGTCGACCATATTGTTCAGCACGTCATGGGCGCGCGCGCGCGCCGCCGGCAGGTTGACGTGGGGCGCGTATTTGGTCGGCGCCTTGAACAGCCCCGCGAGCATCGCCGCCTCGGCGAGGGTCAGGTCGCGGACCGACTTGCCGAAATAGAACTGCGAGGCGGCCTGCACGCCGAAGGCGCCGCCGCCGAGATAGGCGCGGTCGAAATAAAGATGCAGGATTTCTTTCTTGGTGAGGCGCGATTCGAGCCAGAGCGCGAGATAGGCCTCCTTGACCTTGCGCTCGATGGTGCGCTGGTTCGACAGGAACAGGTTCTTGGCGAGCTGCTGCGTGATGGTCGAGCCGCCCTGGACCACGCCGTCGGCGCGGGCGTTGACGGCGAGCGCGCGCGCCGTGCCGATCACGTCGACGCCGAAATGCTCGAAGAAGCGCCGGTCCTCGGTCGCGAGCGCGGCGGCGACAAGGACGTCGGGCAGCTCCTCGAAGGCGATCGAATCGTCGTGCTTGATGCCGCGCCGGCCGACCTCCCGGCCATAGCGGTCGAGAAAGGTGACGGCGAGGTCCTGCTTCTTCAGCCAGTCGTCGGAGGTCTCCCTGAAGGCCGGGATGGCGAGCGCCAGCGCGACGATCCCGACGCCGGCGCCGATCGTCAGGCCCTCGCAGGCGATCTCGACCGCGCCGCGCCGCCAGCCCGAAAGATGGAAGCGGTCCATGAAGGCGGAATAGTCGGCGTAGCGGGCTTTCGCCCATTCCCCGGCGGAGAACAGGGTCGAATCGAGGACGGCGTCGGCCGCGAGCAAAACATGCGACGCGGCTTTCCAAAACCTCGATTGCCAGAACTTCGAATGGCGAAGGGCGTCGAACAGGGTTTTGGCTCCGGTGGGATCTGACGGGCGCTGCGAAGTCTAGCCGAAAAAGGGCGCCAGATTCTTGCGCTCCAGATTGTTGCGCCAAATTCTCGCGCCAAATTCTTGCGCCAAAGTCTCGCGCGAAGGGGCCGCGGGCGGCAGGCCGCGCTTCACTTTTTTGCGCGCCGTTGTCCGGTTTCCTCGCGGCTGCGCGGCTTTCTGGGCCCGCGCGAGGCTCGCGCGCGAATGCGCTCAAACGAAGGCCGGGCTTGACGAAACCGCGCGCGCGGCGCAAGGCCTTGAGTTTAAACCGTCGAACGAGCCAGGAGGCCATGTCCCGCCCCGGTCCCAAAAGGAGCGCCGTCCCCCAGGGTCGCGCCGCGCCCGGCGCCGGCGCGACGGCGCCTGCGTTCTGGCGCGTCAAGACGCTCGACGAGATGAGCCCCGCCGAATGGGAAAGCCTGTGCGACGGCTGCGGACGCTGCTGCCTCGTCAAGCTCGAAGACGAAGACACGGGCGAGATCCTGTTCACCGACGTCGCCTGCCGCCTGTTCGACGCCGCCGCCTGCCGCTGCGCCGACTACGCCGCGCGCCAGACCAAGGTCTCGGACTGCGTCAAGCTCGACCCGTCGCAGGCGCGGACGCTCTCCTGGCTGCCGCCGACCTGCGCCTACCGGCTGGTCAGCGACGGGCGCGACCTGCCTGACTGGCATCCGCTCGTCTCGGGCCGGGCCGAGAGCGTGCATGAGGCCGGCGTCTCGGCCCGCGGCCGGGTCGCCGCGCTCGAAACCGAGGTCGAGCTTGACGATTATCCGGACCATATCGTCGCCTGGCCCATGAAATCGCCCAGAATGAAGCGGACCAGAAGGGCGGCGGCCGGACGGTCGGCGGCCAGGGCGAAGGCGTCTCCCGACGACGCCGCGCCGGCCGGCGCGGAAAACGGCGGGCGGGCGGCGAAACCGCGCTGACGCCGCCCCGCCCGTCGGCAAAGGCGGCCCGAGGCGCTTCGTTTTCGAGGGAGACAGACGAATTCCATGTCCGGCCAGCATCTGATCGACCGCGAACGGCTTTTCGGCGCGCAGAACTACGCCGCCCTGCCGGTTGTGCTGGCGCATGGGCGCGGCGCGCATCTTTATGACGTCGACGGACGGCGCTACGTCGACATGATGAGCGCCTATTCGGCGGCGAGCTTCGGCCATCTCCATCCGCGCCTCGTCAAGGCCATGCGCGACCAGCTCGAGCGGCTCGACATCGTCTCGCGCGCCTTCCATTCCGACAATCTCGGCGCCTTCTACGAAGAGCTCGCGGGCTACGCCGGGCTCGACGCCTGCCTCGTCATGAACACCGGGGCCGAGGCGGTCGAGACGGCGATCAAGGCGGCGCGGCGCTACGGCTACGACGAGCTGGCGATCCCGCAGGACACGGCCGAGATCATCGTCGCCCATGGCAATTTCCACGGCCGCACCACCACCATCGTCGGCTTTTCGGACGATCCCGCGGCGCGGCGCGGCTTCGGCCCCTTCGCGCCGGGGTTTTCGCATGTGCCCTTCGGCGAGGCGGCGGCCGTCGAGCGCGCCATCACGCCGGCGACGGCGGCGGTGCTGATCGAGCCGATCCAGGGCGAGGGCGGGGTGATCGTGCCGCCGGCGGGCTATCTCGCGGAGCTGCGCCGCATCTGCGACCGGCACGGCATTCTGCTCATTCTCGACGAGGTGCAGTCGGGCTTTGGCCGCACCGGCCGCGACTTCGCCTTCATGCACGAGGACGTGCGGCCCGACGCGATCACGGTCGGCAAGGCGCTCGGCGGCGGCCTGCTGCCGGTGTCGGCGTTCATCGCCACGCGCCGTCTCATGAACGTGTTCACGCCGGGCAGCCATGGCTCGACCTTCGGCGGCAACCCGATCGCCACGGCGGTCGGGCGCGAGGCGGTCGCGCTGATGCGCGACGAGGCGCTGGCCGAACGCAGCCGCCGCCTCGGCGAGGTCCAGCTCGGGGCGCTGCGCGAGCTGCGCAGCCCGGCCGTGCTGGCGCTGCGCGGCAAGGGGCTCTGGGCCGGGGTGGAGCTCGACCCCGGCGCGGCGAAGGCGAAGGACGTGTGCCTCGCCCTGCTGCGGCGCGGGGTGCTGGCCAAGGAGACGCATGAGAGCGTGCTGCGGCTCGCCCCGCCGCTCGTGATCGAGGAGGCCGACCTTCTCGCCGCCGTGCGCGCGCTCGGCGAGGCGCTCGACGAGGCCTGTCTGGAACGGGCGCGCGCGGCGGACTGAGCGGCCGCGCCCTTTCAGTTGTTTACATCTTTACAAACTGAATTTGTAAAGTATGACATCTTTGCTTTACGCCCCCTGCACAGCCAATGACTCAATGTGCTAGGACCCACGGCACTTCTTCCCTCCATCGACAAGGCGCATGTGAATGTCCCATCAAGGCCCCATCGTCCCCGGCGCTGAGCCGGGCGCCTATCAGGCGAACATCGACGAAGTCACGCAGCTCGTCGCCAGCAAGAACGGGACCTGGGACGGCGTCAGCCCCGAGGCCGTGGCCCGCATGCGCCTGCAGAACCGCTTCAAGACCGGTCTCGACATCGCCCGCTACACCGCGGCGATCATGCGCCGCGACATGGCCGCCTATGACGCGGACTCCTCGCTCTACACCCAGTCGCTCGGCGTCTGGCACGGCTTCATCGCCCAGCAGAAGATGATCTCGATCAAGAAGCACTTCGCTTCGACCGAGCGCCGCTATCTCTATCTGTCGGGCTGGATGGTCGCCGCGCTGCGCTCCGAATTCGGCCCGCTGCCCGACCAGTCGATGCACGAGAAGACCTCGGTGCCGGCGCTGATCGGCGAGCTTTACACCTTCCTGCGCCAGGCTGACGCGCGCGAGCTCGGCGGCATGTTCCGCGCCCTCGACGCCGCCCGCGCGGCGGGAGACGGCGCCAAGGAGAAGGAGCTGCTCGCGGCGATCGAGGGCCACCAGACCCATGTCGTGCCGATCATCGCCGACATCGACGCCGGCTTCGGCAACGCCGAGGCGACCTATCTGCTCGCCAAGAAGATGATCGAGGCCGGCGCCTGCGCGCTCCAGATCGAGAACCAGGTCTCCGACGAGAAGCAGTGCGGCCACCAGGACGGCAAGGTCACCGTCCCGCATGAGGTCTTCCTGGCCAAGGTCCGCGCCTGCCGCTACGCTTTCCTTGAGCTTGGCGTCGAGGACGGAATCATCGTCACGCGCACCGATTCGCTCGGCGCGGGCCTCACCCAGCAGATCGCGGTCAGCCGCGAGCCGGGCGACCTCGGCGACAAGTACAACGCCTTCCTCGACTGCGACGAGGTCAAGCCCGGCGAGTCGACCAACGGCGAAGTGCTGATCACCCGCGGCGGCAAGCTCATGAAGCCGAAGCGGCTCGCCTCGAACCTCTACCAGTTCCGCTCCGGCACCGGCGCGGAGCGCTGCGTGCTCGACTGCATCACCTCGCTGCAGAACGGCGCCGACCTCTTGTGGATCGAGACCGAGAAGCCGCATGTCGAGCAGATCGCCTCGATGGTCGACAAGATCCGCGAAGTGATCCCCAACGCCAAGCTCGTCTACAACAACTCGCCGTCGTTCAACTGGACGCTCAACTTCCGCCAGCAGGTGTTCGACGCCTGGAAGGCGGCGGGCAAGGACGTCTCGGCCTATGACCGGGCGAACCTGATGAGCGTCGACTACGACGCGACCCCGCTCGCCGCCGAGGCCGACGAGAGGATCCGCACCTTCCAGGCGGACGGTGCCAAGCGCGCCGGCATCTTCCATCACCTCATCACCCTGCCGACCTATCACACCGCGGCGCTGTCGACCGACAATCTCGCCAAGGAGTACTTTGGCGAGGCGGGCATGCTCGGCTACGTCAAGGGCGTGCAGCGCAAGGAGATCCGCGAGGGCATCGCCTGCGTCAAGCACCAGAACATGGCCGGCTCCGACATGGGCGACGACCACAAGGAATATTTCGCCGGCGAAGCGGCCCTCAAGGCCGGCGGCGTCCACAACACGATGAACCAGTTCGGCTGAGACCGCGGCTTCGTCGAGACTAAGAAAGGCCCGGAGCGCAAGCTCCGGGCCTTTCTGTTTTGTTTTCTTTCCGGCCCGCCGGCGAGAACGGCGAAGCGGCTAAGGCGCCGCCCGGCGGCGGATCAGATTACGGTCATGACTGACGGGCGAGAGCGCGGCGCCGAGGGCCGCCCGGGAGGCCACGGGGGCATCGGACGCAAGGAGACGCATGGGAGGAAAAGACTTGTGGGAGGAAAAGATTTGTGCGTCACGACCTCGTCGACATTTCCGTCATTGGAAAAGGAGAACGGCCGGGAATCGTAAGAACGCCAATAAATTCATTAATTCATGAATGTTCTCATGTGTCTCTTTCTTGCCGCTCAAGCACAAAAATCGTGTGAGCTGTAAATTCGCGCCTGCGCAATTCGTCCAGCGTGAAACGGGCCGCGCTCCGGCGCGCGCCGCGCCCTTCGCCCCGCCTGCCGCCTCCCGCCTGCCGCCTGCCGCCTCCCGCGCAAAACCGTCGCGCGCGGCCAAGGGATGCTCTACCTTCTGCCGGCCACGCAGAAGGAAGCTCCATGTTCGCCAGACTGATGACCTCGCGCCGCTTCGCGCCGCTGTTCTGGTGCCAGTTCTTCTCGGCCTTCAGCGATAATTTCCTGAAGAACGCGCTGGTCTTCCTGATCCTGTTCAGGCTCGGCGAGGCCGACGCCGCGGCCCTCGTCACGCTCGCCGGCGCGGTGTTCATCGCGCCCTTCTTCTTCCTGTCGGGCCTTGGCGGCCAGATGGCCGACCGCTACGACAAGGCGAAGACGGCGCAGCGGATCAAGCTCGCCGAGACGGGCGCGGCGGCGCTCGCGAGCCTCGGCTTCGCGCTGCATTCGATCCCCGTGCTGTTTGTGGCGCTGTTCCTGTTCGGCGTGTGCTCGGCCCTGTTCGGCCCGATCAAATATGGAATCCTGCCCGACCATCTGACGCGCGAGGAGCTCACCGCCGGCAACGCCCTCGTCGAAAGCGCGACCTTCCTCGCGATCCTGCTCGGCGCCATCGTCGGCGGCATCGCCTCGCAGGACGGCGGCCATCCGCTCGTCTACAGCCTGATGGTGGTCATGTTCTCGCTGGCCTGCTGGGGGGCGAGCCTGCTGATCCCGCCGACGGGGGAGGCCGCGCCGGGCCTAAAGGTCGACGCCAACGTCGCGCGCTCGACCGCGACGCTGCTCAGATATCTTTCCGCCGACCGGCGGCTCGTCTGGGGCGGCCTCGCCGCAAGCTGGTTCTGGCTCGCCGGCGCCGTCGCCCTGTCGCTGCTGCCGCCGCTCGTCAAGTCGGAGCTTGGCGGAAACGAGCTCGCCATCACCTTTTTCCTCGCGGTGTTCTCGATCTTCGTCGCGGTCGGCTCCTTTCTCGCGTCCTGGTTCGCGCATGGGCGCATCATTCTCCTGCCGACCGTCTTCGGCGCCTTCCTGCTCGCGGCCTTCTCGATCTATCTCGGCCTTGCGACGGCGGGGCCCGCGCCTTCGCCGGGGGCGCTGCCTGTCGGCGCGCTGCTCGCCACGCCGCGCGGCCTCGCCGCATGTTTCGGCTTCGCCGGCCTCGCCGTCGCCGGCGGCCTGTTCATCGTGCCCTGCTTCGCCGCCGTGCAGAGCTGGGCCGGGGCCGACCGGCGCGCGCGCGTGGTCGCCGCCGTCAACATCATGAACGCGGCGGCGATGGTCGCCGGCGCGCTCGTCTTCGCGCTGCTCGCGCGCCAGGGGCTTTCGGCCTCGACGCTGTTTCTGGTCCTCGGCCTCGCCTCGCTCGTCGCGGCCTTCGCGATCTATAAAACCATGCCGGCGAGCGCCTTCCGCGATCTTTTGTCGATCGTCTACCGCGCCGTGTTCCGGCTCGAAGTGCGCGGCGCCGAAAATCTCGCCAAGGCCGGGCCGCATCGCATCGTCGCGCTCAACCATGTGAGCTATCTCGACGCCGGGCTCGCGCTCTCGCTGCTCGACATCGACCCGATCTTCGCCATCGACAGCGGCGTCGCGCAGCGCTGGTGGGTCAGGCCGTTCCTGAAAATGACGCGCGTCATGCCGCTCAATCCGCTGAAGCCGCTGGCGACGCGGACCCTCATCAACGCCGTGCGCGACGGCGACACGCTGGTCATCTTTCCCGAAGGCCGCCTCACCGTGACCGGCAGCCTGATGAAGGTCTATGACGGCGCGGGGCTCATCGCCGACAAATCCGGCGCCATGGTCGTGCCGGTGCGCATCGAGGGGCTCGAAAGCACGCCCTTCTCCCATCTCTCGCGCGCGCAGACGCGCAAGCGCCTGTTTCCCAAGGTGCTCGTCACCATCCTTGAGCCCGTCAGGCTCGACGTGTCGCCCGGGCTCAAGGGCCGGCTGCGCCGCCACGCGGCGGGCGCGGCGCTCTATGACGTGATGTCCGACCTCGTGTTCCGCACCGCCGACGTCGACCGCTCCCTGTTCGAGGCGGTGGCGGCGTCGGCCCGCGCGCAGGGGCTTTCGCGCACGGCGGTCGAGGATCCGGTCTCGGGCGCGCTCAGCTACAGGCGGCTTCTCGCCGGCGCGACCGCGCTCGGCCGCGAGGTCGCGCGCTTCACGAAGGAGGGCGAATGCGTCGGGCTGATGCTGCCCAACGCCAATGGCGCGGCCGTCGCCTTTCTCGCGCTCCAGTCGGCCGGGCGGGTCGCGGCCATGATCAATTTCACGGCCGGCGCGGCCAATGTCCGCTCGGCCTGCCGCGCGGCGCAGGTGTCGACGCTTCTGACGTCGCGCGTCTTCGTCGAGAAGGGCAAGCTCGGGGCGCTCGTCGAGGCGCTGAAGGACGACGTCAGAATCGTCTGGCTCGAGGATCTGCGCAAGACGATCGGCGCGCCGGCGCGGCTGCGCGCGCTCTTTGGCGCGACGCGCCCGCTCGCGAGCCGGAGCCCCGACGATCCGGCCGCCGTGCTGTTCACCTCGGGCACGGAGGGCGCGCCGAAAGGCGTCGCCCTGTCGAGCCGAAACATCCTCTCCAACGCCGCGCAGGCTGCGGCGCGCATCGACTTCGGCCGCGCCGACACGCTGTTCAACGTGCTGCCGCTGTTCCACTCCTTCGGGCTTACGGCGGGGCTGACGCTGCCCCTGATGTCGGGCGTGAAAATCTACCTCTACCCGTCGCCGCTGCACTACAGGACGGTGCCGGAGCTCGTCTACAGCTCCAACGCCACCATCCTGTTTGGCACCGACACGTTTCTCGCCGGCTACGCGCGCGCCGCGAACCCCTATGACTTCCGCTCGCTGCGCTATGTGCTCGCCGGCGCCGAGCGGGTGAAGCCCGAGACGCGGCGCGTGTTCATGGAGACATTCGGCGTGCGCCTGCTCGAAGGCTATGGCGTGACCGAGACCTCGCCCGTGCTCGCGCTCAACACGCCGATGCACTGCCGCTTCGGCACGGTCGGGCGGCTGCTGCCGGGGATCGAGGCGCGGCTCGAGCCCGTGCCCGGCGTCGAGGACGGCGGCCGGCTGTTCGTCAAGGGGCCGAACGTCATGCTCGGCTATCTGCGCGCCGACGCGCCCGGCGTGATCGAGCCGCCGCCAGACGGCTGGCACGACACGGGCGACATCGTCTCGATCGACGCTGAAGGCTTCGTGACGATCAGGGGCCGCGCCAAGCGCTTCGCCAAGATCGGCGGCGAGATGATCTCGCTCGCCGCCGTCGAGGCGCTCGCCGCCGACCTGTGGCCCGACGCGCCCTCCGCCGCCGCCGCCGCGCCCGATCCGCGCAAGGGCGAGCGGCTGATCCTCGTCACGCAGCGCAAGGGGGCGGAGCGCGCGGCGTTCCAGAAATTCGCGCGGGAGCGCCACGCGAGCGAACTCATGGTCCCGGCCGAGATTCTCGTCGTCGACCAGTTGCCGCTGCTCGGCTCCGGGAAAGTCGATTATGGCGCGGTGGCCCGCCTGGTTGCGGAGCGGCGCGCGTCGGCGGCCGGGGCCTGACGTGAAACGGGCTGGCGGGTCGAAAGGCGCGGGAGCGCCCTGAAGGAGCGGGTTTGAGCGACGGGCAATCTTCTCAGGACGCCGCGGGGGCGGCCGTCGAGGCCGAGCGAACGGCGTTCGCGCGCCTGCAGGGCGCGCTCGCGCCGATGTTCGCGCGCCTCCTCGAGAACCCGAAGGCCGAGCGGACCATCGTCGTGCTGCCGAGCCTCAGCCTCGACGCGCAGGTGATGGCGCGCATCAAGGGCGTGCATCATTATGAAGAGCGCATGCTCGGCATGCTCACCCTGCTGCGCCTGCCCCGCGCGCGCGTGATCTATCTGACGAGCCAGCCGATCCCCGAGGCTGTGGTCGATTATTACCTGCATTTCCTGCAAGGGGTTCCGGCGCGCCACGCGCGGGCGCGGCTGACGCTGATTTCCTGCCATGACGGCGCGCTGCGGCCGCTCACCGAAAAGATCCTGGAGCGCCCGCGCCTGCTCGCGCGGCTTCGCGCCGCCGTCGGCGATCCGGCTCAGGCGCATATCGCCGCCTATGCGGTCTCGACCCTCGAGCGCGCGCTCGCCGTGCGGCTCGGCCTGCCGGTCTATGGCTGCGATCCGGAGCTGCAGCATTTCGGCTCGAAGAGCGGCGGGCGCAAGCTGATGCGCGAGGCGGGCGTGGCGATTCCCGCGGGCGTCGAGGACCTTGCCGACGAGACCGAGGTCGCCGCCGCGCTGGCCGCGCTGAAGCGCGCCGACCGGCGCCTGGGGCGCGCCGTGGTCAAGCTCAACGAAGGCTTCTCGGGCGAGGGCAACGCGCTGTTCCGCTTTGACGGCGCGCCCGAAGGCGAGGCTCTGGAGCCGTGGATCGCGGCGCGGCTCGAAACGCTCGCCTTCGAGGCGCCCGGCATGGGCTGGGCCGACTTCCGCGCCAAGATCCGCGAGATGGGCGCCGTCGTCGAAGCCTTTCTCGAAGGGGCCGAAAAGGTCTCGCCCTCGGCCCAGTACCGCATCGACCCGTTCGGCGCGCCGTCCTGCGTCTCGACCCATGACCAGGTGCTCGGCGGGCCGGGCGGGCAGGTCTTTCTCGGCTGCCGCTTTCCGGCCGACGCCGCCTATCGCGCGCTGATTCAGGCCGAGGGCGCGAAGGTCGCGGCGCTGCTCGCGCGGCGCGGCGTGATCGGGCGCTTTGCGGTCGATTTCGTCTGCCTGCGCGAAGACGGCGCCTGGCGCGCCCATGCGATCGAGATCAATTTGCGCAAGGGCGGCACGACGCATCCGTTCCTGATGCTCGAATATCTGACCGGCGGCGCGCTCGACGCCGAAAGCGGGCTGTTCCGCACGCCGCTCGGCCATCCGCGCTATTACGTCGCCTCCGACAATCTCGAATCCGAGCGCTACCGCGGGCTGACGCCGCAGGATCTCGTCGATCTCGTCGTGCTCGAGGGGCTGCATTTCGACGGCGCGATCCATGAGGGCGTGGTGTTTCACCTCATCGGCGCGCTGTCCGAATATGGCAAGCTCGGCGTCGTCTGCGTCGGCGCCTCGCCCGAACGCGCCGAGGCGCTTCACGCGCGGGTCAGGGCCGTGCTCGACCGCGCGCAGGATTTTTGACGCGCGCAGGATCGGCAGCGCGAGAAAGTCAGCGCTGGCCACGCGCCGGGCGCGGGGTTACAACGCGCGCGCCTTGCTTCAGGACCTTTTTCCATGAGACCTCCCGTTCCAGAGCCGCTGAAGCGTTTCGTCTGGGACATCCAGTCGATGGTCGAACTCGCCGAGGGCGAGCGCGAAATTCTGCTGATCGGCCGCGACCTCATGAGCCGGCTCGTCGCCGAGCGCGGCTTCCTGCCCGAAGGTTTCGCCGCGCCGGGCGCGGACGGGCCGCGCCATTATCTCCTTTATGTCGACGGCATGGAGCGTTTCTGCGTCGCCGCCAGCGTCTATGCCCCGGGGCAGGGCGAGAAGGTCGCGCGCCATCCGTTCTGGGAGATCTGCGGCGTGCTCGGGGGCGCGCTCGCGCGCCGCCGCTTTTCGCAAGGGGCGGGCGCGCTCGAACCCAGGGGCGCGGGCAAGCGCTTTGAGACCGGCGCCGTCGACGCGGTGTTTTCGCGCGACAGGGAGGCGGTCGAAGAGGGGGAGGCCGGCGGCGAAGGCGCGCGCGTGATCCGCGTCTTCGGCGGCGACCCGGGCAAGGCGGGGCGCGTCCTTCCCGGCGCGGAGGGCGAGACGCCCGCGCCTTTCCACTGGGCCAACGCCGGGGACTGGCCGCCCTATGACATTTTCGCGATCCAGACCAAGATCAAGGACTGAGCCGCCATTCGACGTCGCTGGCGCCCAATTTGCTGCTTTGCCGAAGGGCGGCGTCCGGCCGCCGCATGATGGGGCCGCGGGGCGGCGACCCTGTCCGAAAGCGCGCAAAACGAACAGGGATCAGGGTGCGATCATGACGGATATGGCGGAGCTCAAGAAGCGCAAGGAGCCGCTGAATATCGCGATCGTCTATGTCGATCCCGAGCCCTTCATCGACCATTTCACGGGCTGGCTCGAGATCACCAAATTCATCTCCGAGCAGCGCGCCGGGACCGCGCAGGCGCCGGCCGACGGCGTGACGCCGAAGCTCTCGAAGGACGATCTCGAGAGCCCGACCGTGCAGAAGGTCGCCAATGACGCCGTCGCCGCCTTCTGCATGACGGCGGCGCTGAAAGCCGACAAGGCCGCGGTCGACAAGGTCGAGGCGGCGCTCAGGGAGCAATATGGCGACGACTTCCCGGGCGCCTTCGCGCTGAAATATTTCCGCGCGAAAAACGACAATCCCGAAACGCTCGAGGATCACGTCGGGCAGGCGGGCAAGAAGATGCTCGAAGGCGACATTCCGCCGCCGCCGCTGCGCGCCAAGGAGAACTGGAGCGCCGGCCTGCGCTTCTTCGAGAAGGCGCGCAGCTCGAACTTCGTGCATGAGGTCATGTTCCCGCTCGCTGTCTGGACGCGCGAGAAATGGACCGAGACGCAGGACAAGGGCGTCGCCTTCATGGCCCATATCGAGGACAATCTGCCGATCCTGCGCGAGGCGCTCGAGGATCCGCGCAACGACCAGCCCTTCATCGCCAATCTGCTGCTCAAGGCCGCGCCCGCCGTCGACATGGAGCTCGACGAGGAATATCAGGGGTTTCTGCGCTCGCTTGCGCGCCGTCTCTAGAGCGTTTTCAGTAAAAGTCACAGACTTTTGCGTTAAGAAAATGCGGAAAAACAAGAGGTTAGAGCGCGTTCGCGACTCGATGAAGTCCGAACGCGCTCTGGCGCGCTCATCGGCCGGACGGACCCGTTCGGCCGCTCCCTGAACGGGCTTCGGGAGCGCGCCGGCGCCCCTCGCCCGGGCTTTCGCCGGCGGGGCGGCCCGGCGCGCGGGTCAGTCCAGGAACACCGCGAAATTTTCGAGGGGCTCGCGCGCGGATTCGAGCCGGTTCGCCGGCGCGGCCTCGTCCGCGCGTCCGAGCGCCATGCCGCAGACGACGAGCTCCTCTTCGTCGAGCGCAAGCTCGCGCCGGATTGTCGCGTGGTAGTGGGCGAAGGCCGCCTGCGGACAGGTGTCGAGGCCGAAGGCGCGGGCGGCGACGGCGATGTTCTCGACGAACATGGCGACGTCCATGAAGGAGCCGGTCGCGAGCTTCCGGTCGAGCGTGAAGATCAGGCCGACCGGCGCGCCGAAGAAGCGGAAATTATTGTCCTGCCACCGCCGCGCGGCGTCCTGGTCGCCCTTCTTGATCCCGAGGAGGGCGTAAAGCGTCCAGCCGAGCGCGCGCCGGCGCGCGAGGTAAGGCTCGGGCCAGCTTTTCGGGTAATAGTCATATTCGGGCGGGGGCTCGATCGCGCCGCCCTCGCGCTCGGCGAGGATCGCGGCGCTGAGGCGCGCGCGGGTCGCGCCGGTCAGCACGCGCACGCGCCAGGGCTGGGTGTTGGTGGCGCTCGGCGCGCGGGCGGCGACGGTCAGGATCTTTTCGAGCGTCTCACGCGGGACGGGCTCGGCCAGGAAGCCGCGTACGCTGCGCCGCCCGGAGATCGCCTCGAGCACGGCGGTCTGGCGGGCGTCGTCGCCGTCAGCGTGTCGGTCGGCCGTCATGGCGTCGCCTCCGCGGGAAGGAGCCTGATCGTCATCTGCGCCGAGCGCTTGGCGCCTGGCGGAATCAGCGAAAGTCCGGGCTTGCGGTAGAACGGGCCGTCGAAATTGGCCGGGCTCGCATAGCCGGACCAGGGTTCGACGCATAAGAAATCGGCGCCGGGCTTCGACCACAGGCCGAGTTCGGGAAAGCCGGACCAGGCGATTTCGACGCTGCGCCCGCCGGGGGCGCCATAACGCGCCGAGCGGCTGTTGATCTCGGTGAAGATCACGGCGTCCTCGGCGAACAGGCTCTCGCGCAGGTTCAAAACGCGGCCTTCGACCGGGCACGGCTCGGGCGCCTCGCGCATCAGCCCCGCTTCGAGCCGGCGCACGGGGGCCGTCTCCTCGGCGTCGAACAGCAGCGCATACTCATCCTTGGCGCGGCCGGGTTCGAGCGGCCAGTTGAAGGCCGGATGCGCGCCGATCGAGGCGGGCAGGAAATCCTCGCCGGGATTGAACACGTCATAGCGCGCGCGCAGCGAATCGCCCGCAAGCGCATAGGAGATCTCGAGCCGGAAGGCGAAAGGAAACTGCGCCCGCGTCGCCTCATTGTCCCTGAGCATCAGCCGGCAGGAGTTGGGCGGGCCGCCCTCGATCCAGAAGAAGCGCATGTCACGCGCGAAGCCGTGCTGTTTCATGGGGTAGCTCTGGCCCTCATGGACCAGTGAATCGTCCCTGAGCCGGCCGACGATGGGAAACAGCACCGGCGCATGGCGCGGCCATTGCGGTCCCGCCTGCCAGACATATTCAAGGCCGGACGCGTCCTTGAGCGAGATCAGCTCCGCCCCGTCGGCCTTGACCACCGCCTCCAGCGCGCCGCTCGACAACCGGTGCTCCACGAGATCCTCCAGTCGCGTCCTCGCCGGCGCGTCTCCGGCGCGAGCCGCAGGCTTCGTCGCGCGAAAACGCGTCGAGACAGAGAGTCGGCCCTCGGCGTCGTCCGCCGCGCCGCCCGCGTTCCAGCGGGAGCGGCGACTGTAGCTCCACGGCCCGCGCCGTGAAATCCCTAATCCTTGAGCAGCCGGTCGCCGCGCTCGGCGAACAGGTCGGCGATCACGCCGCGCAGCCAGACATGGGCCGGGTCGCGGTCATAGGAGGCGTGCCACAGCAGCGAGATCGGAGCCTCGGGCAGCTCCACCGGCGGCAGGCTGAGGCTGAGGCCGAGCGCGCCGGCGAAGAAGCGCGCGAGGCGCGAATGCATGGTGGTGACGACCGGCGCCCCCTGCACCAGAAACGGCACGGCGAGAAAGCGCGAGGTCGTCAGCGCCACCGTCCGCCTGCGGCCGAGCGCTTCGAGCGCGTCGTCGACGACGCCGCGCTCCCCCTTGCGCAGGCTCGTGAGCACATGTGGCAGGCGCACATAGTCGTCGAGCGAGATCGGCGGCTCGACGCCGACAAGCGCCGCGTTGAACATGCACAGATAGCGCTCCTTGACGAGCAGCCGGCGCTTGTGATGGGCCTGTCCCCCGACGAACGCGCCGCCGACGCCGATCGCGAGGTCGAGCCGGTCGGCGTCGAGATCGTCGAGAATCTCGAGCGAATCGATCGAAAACAGCCGCAGCCGGACATGCGGCGCGGCCTGGAGCAGGTGCGCGAGCAGGGCCGGCCCGTGCAGGACCTCGCTCGAATCGGGCAGGCCGATGCGGAAGACGCGCTCCGACGTCGCAGGATTGAAGGCGTCCTCGCGCGCGACGATCGCCTCGATCTGCGACAGCGCGCCGCGCAGCGGGTCGATCAGGGCGAGCGCGCGCGGCGTCAGCCGCATGCCGTTGGCGTAGCGGGTCAGCAGCTCGTCGCCGAAAAGCGCCCGCAATCGCGCGAGGTTGTGGCTCATCGCCGACTGCTTGAGGCCGATCCGCGCGGCGGCGCGGGTGACGCTGCGCTCGGTCAGGAGCGCGTCGAGCGCGACCAGCAGGTTGAGGTCGACATGAGATAGATTATTTGTATCAATGGCCATTATTCATGCAATCGGTTTGACTAATGCAGTGTCGAAGCGCATTTCTTGATCAACGGCGATTGCGCCGCACCATTTGGAGAACATCATGAAAATTCGTCACCTTTTCCTTGCGGCGACGGTTCTTTTCGCGACTGCGAACGCGGCGTCGGCGATTGAGATCAAGCCGCTGCATGGCCAGTCCGTCGACCTCGGCGGCGTCGCCGGCACCGCTTATTATACGGTCGAAGAAAAGGGCTATCGCGTCGTCGCGACGCTGGCCCGCGCCGGCGGCGGCGCGCCTCCGGTCCGGGTCGAGACGGTTCTTGCGCCCGGCCAGAGCGTCAGCCTTTCGACCCCGCGCGAATGGGGTTTTGAGGCCGAGGCGATCGAGATCCAGCGGCTCGACGACAAGGTGCTGCTCGAGAAGGGCCCGCTGACCCACTGAAAACGCCGGCGCGGCGATCCGCGCCGGAACGGGATTTGCTGAGAAGGAAAGACCAAAGCCCCGCGCCCGGCGCGCGGGGCCTTTCAGGCGTCCCGTTTGTCGCATGTGTCGTCTTTCCGGCACGCGCGTTTTCGACATGTGCGTTTTCGACGTGCGCGGCCGCCGGCGGAGGGTTTGATGACGCAGGTCGTGTTCTATGAAAAGCCGGGCTGCGCCAACAATGCGCGCCAGAAGCGGCTGCTCGCGGAGGCGGGCCACCGTCTTGACGTGCGCGATCTTCTGGCGGAGCCCTGGACCGCCGCGCGGCTTCGCGCCTTCTTCGGCGCGCGGCCGGTCGCCGAATGGTTCAACGCGGCGGCGCCGCGTGTGAAATCGGGCGAGATCGACCCGGCCGCCCTCGACGCCGAGGCGGCGCTCGCCCTGATGCTGGCGGAGCCGCTTCTGATCCGCCGTCCGCTGATGGAGGCCGAGGGGCGGCGCGCGGCGGGCTTCGACCCCGCGTTCGTCGATCGATGGATCGGCCTTTCGCCGCAGGCCCCGCAGGGCGACCTTGAAAGCTGCCGCGGCGCGCCGGCGGCCGGCGCCTGCAAAACGCCGGCGGCCTCCTGAAATGGTTTCGCGCCCAGGATTCGAGTCGGCCGCGGTGCGACCTGACGCCGAAGCCGAACGAGCCTGCGCCGCTCGAACGGGCGAGACGTCAAGGGCGCGCCCGACCTTGCGCGCGCCGGACCGCGCCGCGAGGCTTCGCGTCAAACCCCGAAAGAGCCGCCGATGACCGCCGCCGACGCGCCCGAAGAGGCCAGTTCCGAAGAGACGTGTCGTTCCGAAGAGGCTTATCGTTCCGAAGAAGCTTGCCGTTACTTCGTGTCCTATACGGGGTCGAAGCTGCCGTTCAGGCTGGTCGAGCCGCTCGATCGGGCGGGGCTCACGAACCGCAACACCTTCATCCGCGCCTGGTTTGACGAGGCGGGGCGGCTTCTGCGCTTCGAAAAAATGGTCTATGGCGCCGTCGAGCTTGTCCACGTCTATGATTATGACGCCGCGGGCGTGCTGCGGCGCGCCGAAATCGCCATGATGGACGAGGACCCGGTCGAGCTTTTGTTCGACGAAACGGGCGCGCGGGCCGCGGAGCGGGGCGGCGCGAAGATCGCATGAGGGGATTCGTCGCCAGAGACAGGAGCGTGTCGTGACCGTCGCCCAACTGATCGAACAGCTCGCCAGCCTGCCCGGGGAGGCCGTCGTGCTGATGGACAGCGGCGGAGGGCTTTCGCTCGTCGCCGCGCTCGATTTCGTCGACGCGTCCGGCCCCGGAGCGCCGGCCGAGGTGATTCTCATCCCCAATATGGAGGAATAGGCGCGCGCGTCCCGGGCGCCCTGCATGGAGGGGCGCCTTGGAGCTGCGCGTCGAGGCGAACGGGCGGGCGCATGGCTGGAGCGGTCGGCGGGATTTTCATTTTCGCAGGCGCGGCGCTGGCCGAGATCGCCGGCTGCTTCGCCGTCTGGGCGTGGCTGCGTCTTGGCGCCTCGTCGCTCTGGCTTCTGCCCGGCATGGTCTCGCTCGCCCTGTTCGCCTTTTTGCTGACGCGCGTCGACGCCGACGCCGCCGGGCGCGCCTACGCCGCCTATGGCGGGGTCTATGTCGCCGCCTCGCTCCTGTGGCTGTGGGCGATGGAGGGGGTTTCTCCCACGCGTTCCGACCTTTTCGGCGCCGGCCTGTGCCTTGTCGGGACCTGCGTGATCCTGCTTGGCGCGCGCGACGGCTGACGGGCGCTTCCGCCCTCCTGCGCCAGGGCGGCTCATGGCGCGGTCAGAAGCTGGGCCAGTTCGCGGAAGGCGTCGAGGCTCGGCGGCGAGCGCGGCGACTGCTCCAGCGCCCTGTAGATTTTCGGCGTCAGGGCGACCGCCTGGTCAAGCTCGGGATCGGCGCCGGCGCGATAGCCGCCCATCAGCCGCAAGTCCCTCGTGTCTTCGTAGCGCGCGACCAGGCCGCGCAGTCTGACGACGAGGTCGCGCTGCTCCGCCGTCCAGGCGATCCCGGCGAGGCGCGAGATCGAGCCGAGCAGGTTGATCGCGGGAAAGCGGCCCTGGTCGGCGATGGCGCGGTCGAGCACGATATGGCCGTCGAGCGCGCCGCGGGCCGCGTCGGCGACCGGGTCGTTATGGTCGTCGCCGTCGACGAGCACGGAGAAGACGCCGGTGACCACGCCTTTGCCCACTTCGCCGGGCCCGGCGCGTTCGAGCAGCTTCGGCAGGTCGGAAAAGACGCTCGGCGTATAGCCGCGCGCCACGGGCGGCTCGCCGGCGGCGAGCGCGACGTCGCGGCAGGCGTGGGCGAAACGCGTCGCCGAATCGACGATCAGCAGAACGTTTTCGCCGAGGTCGCGGAAATATTCGGCGATCGCCATCGCGGCGCGCGGCGCGAGGCGGCGCATCGAGGGCGTTTCGTCGCTCGTCGCGACGACGGCGATGGCGCGGTCGCGATGCGGCGCGAGCGTGTCTTCAAGGAATTCGCGCGCCTCGCGGCCGCGCTCGCCGACGAGCCCGACCACCACCGTGTCGAAGTCTCCGGCGCCGGCGAGCATCGCGAGCAGGGTCGACTTGCCGACGCCCGAGCCCGCGAAGACGCCGATGCGCTGGCCGGCGCAGAGCGGCGTGAAGACGTCGATCGCGCGCACGCCGGTGCGCAGCGCCCCCCCGACCCTCGCCCGGCGCAGCGCCGGCGGAGGGCTCGCGTCGACCGGCGCGGCGTGCGGCCCGCGCCGCAGCGGCCCGAGCCCGTCGATCGGCGCGCCGAAGGCGTCGACGACGCGGCCCTTCCAGCTCCGTCAGGCCAAAGC
>NZ_JBGAHM010000014.1:0-85152 GCF_044226135.1 Methylocella sp.
GACGGCGACGGAGGCGGCGCGCGTTTCGATCGCGCGGAGCGCGGCTTTGGCGACGGCGCGGCCCGACGGGTCGAGGCCGCTCCAGGCCGCCTGGCGCGTGCGCGCGTCCACTTCGGCGACGATGTCGCCTTCGGCGACCTCCGCGCCGTCGCGCGCCACGCCCACCAGAACCCCGTCGATTTCGGCGGCGAGCGGCTCGCGGTCGCGCCCGTCGACCACATGGCCGACGACGAAGCCGCGGAAGGCGCGCGCGCCAAGGTCGACCGCCGTGCGCCAGCGTCCGCGCCGCTGCGCCCGGAGAAAGCGGCCGCCCGAGGCGCCCGCGTCCTCGCCGCCAAGGCGCGCGAGGGCGGCCGGCGGCAAAGCGAGGGCGACGTCGCAGTTCTCCGCGGTCACGAAGCCCGGGCCGACGCCGATCGCGAAGCGGGCGAGGTTGCGGATGTCGGGCCGCTCCCGCGCCGGCTGGAGCCGCGCGTCGACGAGCAGGTCGAGCGGCCGCAGCACGATGAGGTCGAGCAGCCCGAGCGGGGTCGCCACCACGCGGTTCGGCCCGCCGAGCGCCGCGAGCACCTCGAAGCCGGTATCCGCCCGCTCGGCCGAGACTTCGAACAGCGCGGCGCGGTCGCCGAACAGCGCGTCGTCGAAGGCCATGCCGCGGCGCACCACCGGAGGGCTCGGATCGCGCGACAGAACGACGCTCCAGCCGTCGCGGACGAGCGCGACCGCCACCGCCGACGCAATCTCGTTGGCGCCGAGAATAACGGCGAAAGGATCAGTTTTGCGGCGTATGGCCCGAAAGCGCGAAAAATCATTCATGACGAACCCTCCGCCGCGACCAAAAGCAAGAGCGGGGCCATCTCGGCAACCATATGATTTAATTGGAATAGATCAAAAGACATGGTGATTTATGCTATTCTTGTATAGGAACAGCACGAAGGGAGGTCAGAGAATGTTCGTTTCCCGTCAGTGAAGGTCGCGATTGCGACACGGCGTCCGCGCCGCCGAATTGGACTCCTGCGCGGCCGGCGGGCGCCTGGAATCCTTCCAAAATGGCGCATGTAAGCTTTGCAACAAACGGCACATGGCTTGCTAGTCCATGTCAGTTAACTGCCCTCGTTTCATGAGGCCGCGATGATCCACACTTCAACGCTCGTCCCGCGCGATCCGGCGGCGCGTCCCGTCGATCACAGCGAAACGACGCTCGTCGGCGTCTATGAGATTTCAAAGCTGCTCGCGTCCGTGAACCGGCTTGAGGTCTCGCTCGCCGGAGTCCTCGCCCTGCTGTCAAGCTTTCTCGACATGAGGCACGGGCTCATCGCGCTCCTCGACAAGAGCGGCAAGCCGGAGATCGTCGTCGGGTCGGGCTGGTCGGAAGAGAACGCGAAGCTTTATTTCGACCGCCTGCCCGAGCGCGCCATCGGCCAGATCGTCACCACCAAGATGCCGCTCGTGGTCGAGAACGTGAGCGCGTCGCCGCTGTTCCAGGGCTCCAATCTCGCCGGCTGGGGCCCTGGCGACACCGAGGCCTTCTCGCTCATCGGCGTGCCGATCAAGGACGGCGACGAAGTGGTCGGGACGCTGACCGTCGACCGCAATCACATCAATCGCGCCAACGTGCGGTTCGACCACGACGTCCGCTTCCTGACGATGATCGCCAATCTCGTCGGGCAGACGGTGCGGCTGCAGAAGCTCGTCGCCAGGGACCGCGAGCGTCTCATGGAAGAGAACGCGCGGCTTGAGAAGAGCGCCCGTCCGCGTTCGCCGGAGCCGCGCTTCACGGGCATCGAGGGCATCGTCGGCGACAGCCCGGCGGTGCGCGCCGTGGTCAAGAAGATCAAGATCGTCGCCAAGAGCCGCTCGACCGTTCTGCTGCGCGGCGAGTCCGGCACCGGCAAGGAGCTGTTCGCCTCGGCGATCCACAATCTCTCGCCGCGGCACGGCAAGCCGTTCATCAAGCTCAATTGCGCCGCCTTGCCGGAAAGCGTGCTCGAATCCGAGCTGTTCGGCCATGAGCGCGGCGCCTTCACCGGCGCGATGCAGACCCGCAAGGGCCGTTTCGAGCTCGCCGACGGCGGCACGCTGTTCCTCGACGAGATCGGCGACATTTCGCCGGCGTTCCAGGTCAAGCTTCTGCGGGTGCTGCAGGAGGGCGAGTTCGAGCGCGTCGGCGGCGTGCGCCCGCTCAAGGTCGACGTGCGCCTCGTCTGCGCCACCAACAAGAATCTCGAGGAGGCCGTCAAGCGCGGCGAGTTCCGCGCCGACCTCTACTACCGCATCAACGTCGTGCCGATCTTCCTGCCGCCGCTGCGTGAACGCGAGGGCGACTTCCTGCCGCTCGCCAACGAGTTTCTGCGCCGCTTCAACGCCGAGCAGAAATCGGAGCTGATCCTCACGGCCTCGGCCATCGCCGTGCTCGCCCAGTGCAAGTTCCCGGGCAATATCCGCGAGCTTGAAAACTGCGTGCGCCGCACCGCGACCCTGTCGCAGGGCGAGGCGATCGAGGAGGGCGATTTCGCCTGCCGCAACGACGGTTGCCTGTCGTCGATCCTGTGGAAGGGATCGGACATGCCGATCGTCCCGGCCCATGCGCCGCTCGCCAGGGCGCCGCATCCGGCCCCGCCCGTCGAGGCGCCCCGCGTCGACGTCCCGCGATCGCCCGCCGGGCATGACGACGAGGGCGGGCCCGACCTCGCCGAAGGCGCCATCCGGCCGGCCGGCGAGGGGGATTTGCGCACCGACCGCGAGCGGATCATCGACGCCATGGAGCGCGCCGGCTGGGTCAAGGCCAAGGCCGCGCGAATCCTCGGCGTCACGCCGCGCCAGATTGGCTATGCGCTGCGCAAGCACGACATCCGCGTCAAGAAATTCTGAGCCCTTCACGAAATAACGCGAAACGAAAACGAAAAAGGCTCCCGCCGCGGCGGGAGCCTTTCCTGTTCAGGGGCGCGCCGGGCGCGGAGCAGGATCCCGCGCCGCGGCGTCCGGCCCGATCAGACGGGACGATGCTCGTAGCGGTTCTTCACCGGGCCCATCACCTCAAGGCCCTTGGAAAAGGTGATCTCGTCCCATTTCTCGTCGAAATTCATGGCCGCCTCGGCCACCGCGTCGGTCTTGCCGCCGATCGAGAGCTTCTTGAGGTCGTTCTTCTCGATGCGCAGCAGCTCGAGCAGTTCGTTGTAAACGGTCGATTCCTCGAGCGGCAGGATGTAGAAGGGCACGCCGTCGAGCTCCATGCTGTATTTGGCGAGGAGGTCGATGTTGTTGCAGAACATGAAATATTTGCCGGACGGCGAGAGCTTGCCCTTGAGCGTCTCGGCGAGGTCCTTCACATGTTCGAAGGACTGGAAATAGGCGGTCATGAAGGGGATCTCGGCGGAGCCTGCGTCGCCGACGGCGATCACCTGCTCGCAGGCGAGCTCCGGCGGGCGCGCCTCGTCGGCCATCGACTGCTGGAACTTCAGCGCGAGGCCGCCGCGGTATCCGAAGCGGCCGGGCCTGTCGGTGGCGCCCTTGAACACGGCGTTGATGAGACGCTTTTCGGTTTCGAGCGATGCGAACGGCGTTTCAGCGATGTTTGTCATGTGCGTTTTCCGGGTCGTTGCGGAGCCAGTCGGCCAGTTTGGAGAAGGCGCCCTTGAGCCGGTCGCGGAGCTGCGGCTCCGCGGCGACTTCGTCGAGCGCCGCATTCATGCAGGCGAGCCAAGCGTCCCGCTCCCGCGGGCCGATCGAGAACTTCATGTGCCGCATGCGCAGGCGCGGATGCCCGCGCCTCTGGGAATAGGCGGCGGGGCCGCCAAGCCATTCGCCGAGGTAGAGCTTCAGGATCGCCCTGGTCGGGCCAAGGTCCTCCTCATGCATGGCGCGGATCTCCCGCGCCGCCTCGAAAGCGTCCATGTTGCGATAGAAAGCCTCGACCAGCCGGTCGACGGCTTCGGCCCCGCCGAGGCGGTCGTAGTCGGAAACGGTGGTCTGCAACATATCGTCAACCATGGCGGCGCAAGCCCGGGCCGGCCGGGCGAGGAGAAGAAATCAGACTGCGGGGCGATGAGGCGGGAGCCAGGGGCGGCGGAGATCCGCCTGCGCCCTGCATCTTGAGCTTCACGGCGCCAGAGGCCATGAGCTGCGTCAAGTCCGCCGGAAATTCCGTGGCCGGAACTCCGCCCGTCGCGAGCGACCGCGGCGGCCAGGGACTTGCGCCCGCGCTGGCCGCCGCGGGAGCGGAGCGCGACTTCCGCTCCGCTCGAAACATGCGCGCCCAAAGGCGCCGGACGGCCGCAGGCCGCCCGCCGCGGCTAGCGCGCCGCAGTGGAGCGGCGCACCCGCACGATCAGGTCGGCGCTGATGATTTCCATGCCGTCGGGCGCCGGCGGGAGGCCGAGCGCGCCGATCATCTCGGCTGGAATGTCGAGAAGGTCGTCTTCGTTCTCGATATGGAAATGATAATGCGGGCCGGTGTTGGTGTCGTACCAGCTGCGCGAGCCCTGCAGGGCGATCTCGCGCAACAGGCCGGCGTCGGTGAACTGGTTCAGCGCGTTGTAGATCGTCGCGAGCGAGATCGGCGGGCGCGCGGTCTTGGATTCGGCGTAAAGCTTTTCCGCCGTGACATGGCGGTCGCCGTCGGCGAACAGTAGCGCCGCGAGCGCCATGCGCTGGCGGGTCGGACGCAATCCGGCGGCGCGCAGCTTGGCGCGAAGGGCCGCCTGGACGTCGCGTCCGCGGCTGCTTGGCGCGACGGGGCGCGCGGAGCCTGCATGAGTGGATTGCGTGATCATTTCTGCTTTGCTCTGGTTGGGCGCGCAAGGCGGCGCGTCGTGTCGCTCTGTCCTGTGCTTGAGGCGGTCGGCGCGTCGTCGCGGACACGCCCTTGGTCCTGAGCATGGGCCGTGCCAGCCGTCGCGGCGCGCGTCAGGGCGACGGCCGGCTTCAGAAAAGCTCCTTTGTCGTCAGATAATTGTCATGAGCGGCGGCGCGGCGCGGCGAGCCGCAGGCGACCCGCTTGTGGGTCCGGGCCCGCGCAGCGTCGCCTTGGCGACATGGGGTTTGTCGCAAAGACGACACTGGCCATGCGGCGCTATCGGCGGGCGAGCAGGTCGCGGATCTCTTCGAGCAGGATTTCCTGGCGCGGCTTCTCGGCCGGAGCGGCGCCGGCCTTCGGCATGACCCGGTTCACCGCCTTGACGACGAGGAACAGCACGAAGGCGACGATCATGAAATTGATTAGCAGGGTGATGAAATTGCCATAGGCGATGGTCGCGCCGGCCGCGCGCGCCGCCGCGAGCGTCGGCTGCGGCTCGCCGGCGAGCTGGATATAGAGATTGGAGAAATCGACGCCGCCGGTGATTCGGCCGATGATCGGCATGATCAGGTCATTGACGATCGACTGGACGAGCCCCGTGAAGGCCGCGCCGATGATGAAGCCGATGGCGAGGTCGATGAGATTGCCCCTCAGGGCGAATTCCTTGAATTCTTTCAGCATTCGTTTTCCTTCTGTTCTTTTCGCGCGGGCGCTGCCGGGGTTCGCGCCTGCGCGAAGCCGCGGCCGCGCCGAGGCGGCGGGCGGCGTCCGTCAGGATTTGCGCGCGGCCGGGCGGCGCGGCCCCCGCGGCGGCCATGATAGAAAGCGCCTATAAAGCGATGAAACTCGCCCATTGATCTTTCAACGCCCAGAGGCCAGTTTTTAAACTGAGAACAACTAAAATATGTGCAAGGGTGGGATTAATGTCTGAGGCGTCCTCCTGGAACGCTGTCCGGGCTCTGGAAATCATCGACGAGCGCCTTGGCCTTGAGGGGCCGATGCTTCCGATCCTGCATGCGCTCCAGCATGAGTTCGGCTATGTCGACGACGAGGCGGCGCCGATGATCGCCAAGGCGCTGAACGTCAGCCGCGCCGAAGTCCACGGCGTCATCACCTTCTATCATGATTTCCGCCATCATCCCGCCGGCCGCAGCGTGCTGAAGCTGTGCCGGGGCGAATCCTGCCAGAGCATGGGGAGCGAGGCGCTCGCGCGGCGTTTCCTGTCCGATCTCGCGATCGAATGGGGCGGCACGACCGCCGACGGCGCGCTCACCGTCGAACCGATCTACTGCCTCGGCCTTTGCGCCTGCTCGCCCGCCGCCATGCTCGACGGCGAGCTGATGGGCCGCGTCGACGGCGAGGCGCTCGCCGGGGCGGCGGCGCAGGCGCGGGAGGGCTGATCGAGATGACGCGGATTTTCGTTTCGAAGGACGCCGCCGCCCTCGCGCTCGGAGCCGATCGCGTCGCCGCCCGCATCGCCGCCGAGGCCGCCGCGCGGGGCCTGAAGGTCGAGATCGTGCGCACCGGCTCGCGCGGCATGGTCTTTCTCGAACCCCTGGTCGAGGTCGAGACGCCCGCGGGCCGCATCGGCTACGGCCCGGCGCGGCCGGCCGACGTCGCCGGCCTGTTCGACGCCGGCCTGACCTCGGGCGGGGCGCATGCGCTGCGGATCGGCCGCACGGAGGACCACCCGTTCTTCGCGCGCCAGACGCGCCTGACGTTCGCCCGCTGCGGCCTGATCGATCCGCTCTCGCTCGCCGACTATCAGGCGACGGGCGGCTGGCGCGGCCTCGCCCGCGCGCTCGAGATCGGCCCCGCGGCGACGCTCGACGAGGTGCTGAAGTCCGGCCTGCGCGGACGCGGCGGCGCGGGCTTCCCGACCGGAATCAAGTGGAAGACCGTCGCCGACGCCCCGGCCGACCGGCGCTACATCGTCTGCAACGCCGACGAGGGCGACAGCGGCACCTTCGCCGACCGCATGATCATGGAGGGCGATCCCTTCGCCCTGATCGAGGGCATGGCCATCGCCGGCGTCGCCGTCGGCGCCTCCAAGGGCTATGTCTATCTGCGCTCCGAATATCCGCATGCGGCGGTCGCCTTCGACGCGGCGATCGGGCTCGCCCGGGACGCGGGCTATCTCGGGCGCAACGTGATGGGCGCGGACTTCGCCTTCGAGCTCGAGCTGCGCGTCGGCGCCGGCGCCTATGTGTGCGGCGAGGAGACGGCGCTGCTCGACAGCCTCGAGGGCAAGCGCGGCATCGTGCGCGCCAAGCCGCCGCTGCCGGCGCACAAGGGCCTGTTCGGACGCCCCACCGTCATCAACAATGTGCTTTCGCTCGTCGCGGTCCCGACCATTCTGGACAGGGGCGGCGAATTCTACGCGAGCTTCGGCATGGGCCGTTCGCGCGGCACCATGCCGCTGCAGATCGCCGGCAACGTCCGCTTCGGCGGCCTGTTCGAGACCGCCTTCGGCCTCTCCCTCGGCGAAATCGTCGAGGAGATCGGCGGCGGGACGCTGTCGGGGCGCCCGGTGCGCGCCGTGCAGTGCGGCGGCCCGCTCGGCGCCTATGTGCCGGTCGCCGATTTCGACCTTCCCTTCGACTATGAGGCCTTCGCCGCGCGCGACGCGCTGATCGGCCATGGCGGGCTCGTGGTGTTCGACGACACGGTCGACATGGCCCAGATGGCCCGCTTCGCCATGGAGTTCTGCGCCGTCGAGAGCTGCGGCAAATGCACGCCCTGCCGCATCGGCTCGACGCGCGGCGTCGAGATCGTCGACCGCATTCTTTCGGGCGTTCAGGCGAACGAGAACCTCGAACTGCTCGAAGATCTCTGCCAGACGATGAAATTCGGCTCCCTCTGCGCGCTGGGGGGGTTCGCGCCCTATCCGGTGATGAGCGCGCTTCGCCATTTCCCCGAAGATTTCGTTCCGCGCCACGCCGCCGCGGCCGAGTGAGGATAAGCACGATGTCCCTGATCCGAGAGATCGACTACGGCACGCCGGCCCCGAAGTCCGAAAAGCTCGTCACGCTGACCATCGACGGCGTCGAGGTGAGCGTTCCCGAGGGAACGTCGATCATGCGCGCCGCCATGGAGATGGGGACCGAGATCCCCAAGCTCTGCGCGACCGACTCGCTCGACGCCTTCGGCTCCTGCCGCCTCTGCCTCGTCGAGATCGAGGGGCGCAACGGCACGCCCGCCTCCTGCACCACGCCGGTCGCGCCCGGCATCGCGGTCAAGACCCAGACGCCGCGCCTGAAGGCGCTGCGCAAGGGCGTGATGGAGCTCTATATCTCCGACCATCCGCTCGACTGCCTGACCTGCGCCTCGAACGGCGACTGCGAGCTGCAGACCCAGGCCGGCGCCGTCGGCCTGCGCGAAGTGCGCTACGGCTATGAGGGCAAGAACCATTTCGAGTCGAAGAAAGACGTCTCGAACCCCTATTTCGCCTATGATCCCGCAAAGTGCATCGTCTGCAACCGCTGCGTGCGCGCCTGCGAGGAAGTGCAGGGGACCTTCGCCCTGACCATCGACGGGCGCGGCTTCGAGAGCCGCGTCGCCGCCGGCCAGAATGAATCCTTCCTGAACTCCGAATGCGTCTCCTGCGGCGCCTGCGTGCAGGCCTGCCCGACCGCGACGCTGGTCGAGAAATCCGTGCTCGAGATCGGCCAGCCGGAGCATTCGGCGGTCACCACCTGCGCCTATTGCGGCGTCGGCTGCACCTTCAAGGCGGAGATGCGCGGCGAGGAGCTGGTGCGCATGGTCCCCTACAAGGACGGCAAGGCGAACCATGGCCATTCCTGCGTCAAGGGCCGCTTCGCCTATGGCTACGCGACCCACCGCGACCGCATTCTGAAGCCGATGATCCGCGCCACGATCGACGACCCGTGGCGCGAAGTCTCCTGGGAGGAGGCGATCGGCTACGCCGCCGCGCAGTTCAGGCGCATCCAGGCCGAGCACGGCCAGCGCTCGGTCGGCGGCATCACCTCGTCACGCTGCACCAACGAAGAGACCTATCTCGTCCAGAAGCTGATCCGCGCGGGCTTTGGCAACAACAATGTCGACACCTGCGCCAGGGTCTGCCATTCGCCGACGGGCTACGGGCTTTCGACCGCCTATGGCACCTCGGCCGGCACGCAGGACTTCGACTCGATCGAACAGACCGACGTCATGCTGGTCATCGGCGCCAATCCGACCGACGGCCATCCGGTGTTCGGCTCGCGCATGAAGAAGCGGCTGCGCGAGGGCGCGAAGCTGATCGTGATCGACCCGCGCCGCATCGACCTCGTCGAGACGCCGCATGTGAAGGCCGATTATCATCTGCCGCTGCAGCCCGGCTGCAACGTCGCCGTCGTCACCTCGCTCGCCCATGTCATCGTGACCGAGGGGCTCGTCAACGAGGCCTTCGTGCGCGAGCGCTGCGACTGGCAGGAGTTCCAGGACTGGGCCGCCTTCGTCGCCGAGCCGCGCCACAGCCCGGAGGAGGTCGAGAAGATCTCGGGGGTTCCGGCCGAGCTCGTGCGCGGCGCGGCCCGGCTCTACGCCACCGGCGGCGCCGCCTCGATCTTCTACGGCCTCGGCGTCACCGAGCACAGCCAGGGCTCGACCACCGTGCTCGCCATCGCCAATCTCGCCATGGCGACCGGCAATATCGGCCGTCCGGGCGTCGGCGTGAACCCGCTGCGCGGCCAGAACAACGTCCAGGGCGCCTGCGACATGGGCTCCTTCCCGCATGAGTTCTCGGGCTATCGCCATGTCTCGGACGTCGGCGCGCGCGAGATTTTCGAGCGGATCTGGGGCGTCGGCCTCGACCATGAGCCCGGCCTGCGCATCCCGAACATGCTCGACGCGGCGGTCGAAGGAACGTTCCGCGGCATTTATATCCAGGGCGAGGACATCCTCCAGTCCGACCCCGACACCAAGCATGTCGCCGCCGGCCTCGCCGCCATGGAGTGCGTCGTGGTGCAGGACCTGTTCCTGAACGAGACGGCGAATTACGCCCATGTGTTTCTGCCGGGCTCGACCTTCCTCGAGAAGGACGGCACCTTCACCAACGCCGAGCGCCGCATTCAGCGCGTGCGCAAGGTGATGAGCCCCAAGAACGGCTATGGCGACTGGGAGATCACCATGATGCTCTCCAATGCGCTCGGCTATAAGATGTCCTACGCGCACCCTGCCGAGATCATGGACGAGATCGCCCGCACCACGCCGAGCTTCGCCGGCGTGTCCTACGCCAAGCTCGACGCCGACGGCTCGGTGCAGTGGCCCTGCAACGACGACGCCCCGCACGGCACGCCGGTCATGCACATCGACGGCTTCGTGCGCGGCAGGGGCAAGTTCGTCGTGACGGAATATGTCGCGACCGACGAGCGGTCGGGGCCGCGCTTCCCGCTGCTGCTCACGACCGGACGCATCCTGTCGCATTACAACGTGGGCGCGCAGACGCGGCGCACCGCCAACGTCGCCTGGCATCCGGAGGACGTGCTGGAGATCCATCCGCATGACGCGGAGCAGCGCGGAATCCTCGCCGGCGACTGGGTGCGGCTGCACAGCCGCGCCGGCGAGACCACGCTGCGGGCCGTCGTCACCGACCGCGTCGCGGCGGGCGTCGTCTATACGACCTTCCACCATCCGCTGACCCAGGCCAATGTGGTGACGACCGACTTCTCCGATTGGGCGACCAATTGTCCGGAGTTCAAGGTCACCGCCGTGCAGGTCTCGCGCTCGAACGGCCCGACCAGCGAATGGCAGGAGCAGTATCGCGAGCAGGCCGAGCGCAGCCGCCGCATCGCGCGGGACGTGGAGGCCGCCGAATGAACGGACTCGACTGCGACGCCGTTTTCACGGCCGCCGCGCCCGAGCCCGTCGTGGACGCGTCCTGCGTCGCCTATCGCGGCGTCGTCTCGGCCGCCTCCTCGCGCCGGGTGCCGGAGGAGACGGCCGTCGCTTTCACCTTCGGCGGCACGACCCACGCCGTGATGATGGCGACGCCGGCCGATCTCGAAGACTTCGCCCTGGGCTTCGCCTTCACCGAGGGCGTGATCTCAAGTCTTGACGAGGTCGAGAGCCTCGACGTCGTGCCGACGACGCTCGGCGTCGAGCTGCGCATGGCCCTGCCGGCGGGACGCGCCGAGACCTACGCCGCGCGCCGGCGCAGCATGGCCGGACCGACCGGCTGCGGCCTGTGCGGCGTCGAAAGCCTGGGCGAGGCCATGCGCGGCGCGCCCCGCGTGCCGAAGCGCGCCCTTTTCGACCGGCGCGAGATCGTCGACGCAATGGAACGCCTGTCGTCCGGCCAGGCGTTCAACGCCGAGACGCGGGCGGTCCACGCCGCCGGCTTCTGGACGCCGGCGCGCGGACTCGTCGCCGTGCGCGAGGACGTCGGGCGTCATAACGCCCTCGACAAGCTCGCCGGCGCGCTTCTGCGCGAAGGGACGCCCGCCGGGGAGGGGCTCGTGCTGCTGACGAGCCGCGTCTCCGTCGAGCTCATCCAGAAGGCCGCGCGCATGGGCGCGCCGGTCGTCGTCGCGATCTCCGCGCCGACGGCGGCCGCGATCCGCCTCGCCGAAAGCTGCGGCGCGACGCTCGTCGCGGTCGCGCGCGGCCGCGACTTCGAAGTCTTCACCCATGCGGACCGCATCACCGACCGAGCCGCCGCCCATGTCGCATAACGCCTCGCATAGCAACGCCCAACGTCTGATTTATATGGCGAATCAGATCGGCAAATATTTTTCGTCGCAGCGCGGAATCGATCCGGCCGACGGCATCGCCGACCATCTCGCCAAATATTGGGACCCGGCGATGCGCCGCAAGATCGTCGAGCATCTGCGCGACGGCGGCGCAGGGCTCGACCGCGACGTCGCCCGCGCGGTCGGCATCATCGCGGCGGGCCGCAAGCCCGCGCCGCGCCATCCCGCCGGGGCCAACGAAGCCTGAGATTTCCCTGATCCGCTTCGCCGGGCGGTTTCCTGCAGACAGTCGAGAAAGCCGCGTCGCCGGTGGAAAAGCCGCGGGCGACGTTTTGGCGCGCGCGCAGGATTGATTTCGCGCATTGCCTGCGGACTGGAATTCGTCCAAATTCCGCCCATTCCTTCCCGAATGGCGGCCCCGCGTCGCCGGCGAAATCTTCTAATCAAAAACGTCGCCAGAGGGGCGCGCCTTATGTCTCAAACCCTGAATCCCGCCAAGAGCATGAGATTCGGCGAGGTCGGACTTTCGTCCGTCCTCGTCGGCCTCGCGCTGCTCTCAGCCTTTGTCGCCGTCAACGCCTGGACGGCTGGCTACGCCTTCCACATGACGCTGGTGTGCCTTGCGAGCGTCACGGGCGTCTACGCCATCTGGCGGCGCTACCAGAGGCGTGACGCGGCGCCGACGCCGCTCATGATCGACGGTCGTCCGAACTATAATTTCGACCCGATCAAGTTCTGCGTCCTCGCCTCCGTCTTCTGGGGCATAGCGGGATTTCTGGTCGGCGTGATCGCGGCGCTGCAGCTCGCCTATCCGGCGCTGAACCTCGCGCCCTACGCCAATTTCGGACGGCTGCGGCCGCTGCACACCTCGGCGGTGATCTTCGCCTTCGGCGGCAACATCCTGCTCGCGACCTCGCTTTACATCGTGCAGCGCACCTCGCGCGCCCGCATGCCCGGCGAGCTCGCCCCCTGGTTCGTGGCGCTCGGCTACAATCTCTTCATCGTCATCGCCGGCACCGGCTATCTCCTCGGCATCACCCATTCCAAGGAGTACGCCGAGCCCGAATGGTACGCCGACCTGCTGCTGGTCGCCGTGTGGATCACCTATTTCATCCTGTTCGTGGGCACGCTGGCGCGCCGCGCCGAGCCGCACATCTATGTCGCGAACTGGTTCTTCCTCGCCTTTATCGTGACCATCGCCGTCCTGGTGCTGGGCAACAATGCGGCGATCCCGGTCTCGCTCTACTCGCCGAAGTCCTACATCATCTGGTCCGGCGTCCAGGACGCCATGATCCAGTGGTGGTACGGCCATAACGCGGTCGGCTTCTACCTCACGGCCTCGTTCCTCGGCATGATGTATTATTTCGTGCCGAAGCGCGCGCAGCGGCCGGTCTATTCCTACCGCCTGTCGATCATCCACTTCTGGGCCCTGATCTTCATCTATATCTGGGCCGGCCCGCATCATCTGCATTACACGGCGCTGCCCGACTGGACGCAGACGCTCGGCATGACCTTCTCGATCATCCTGTGGATGCCGTCGTGGGGCGGCATGATCAACGGGATGCTCACGCTGTCCGGCGCATGGGACAAGCTGCGCACCGATCCCGTCCTGCGCCTGCTCGTCGTGTCCATCGCCTTTTACGGCATGTCGACCTTCGAGGGGCCGCTGATGTCGATCAGGTCGGTGAACTCGCTCAGCCATTACACCGACTGGACCATCGGCCACGTGCATTCGGGCGCGCTCGGCTGGGTCGGCTATATCTCCTTCGGCGCGCTCTACTGCATCGTGCCGTGGCTGTGGAACCGCAAGGGCCTCTATTCCCTGAAGCTGGTCAACTGGCACTTCTGGATCTCGACCATCGGCATCGTCTTCTACATCACCGCGATGTGGGTGGCGGGCATCATGCAGGGCCTGATGTGGCGGGCGTACACCTCGCTCGGCTTCCTCGAGTACTCCTTCATCGAGACGGTCGAGGCGATGCATCCGATGTATGTGATCCGCGCGCTCGGGGGCTTCCTGTTCCTCGTCGGCGCCCTGATCATGGCCTATAACCTCTACATGACGATCGTCTCGCCCGATGCTGCCGAGGTTCCGGAGGCGCGGCCCGCGCCGCAGCCGCGCCTCGCTCCGGCCGAGTAGGAGACCCGCCCGTGTCATCCATCAACCAGGCTCCTCCCCCGAAGCGCTCGCTGTGGGACTACCACGCGATCTTCGAGAAGAACTCGATCATCCTCGTCCTGGGCATCCTGATCGCCATCTCGATCGGGGGCCTCGTCCAGATCGTGCCCCTGTTCTTCCTCAAGAGCACGATCGAGAAAGTGGACGGCGTGCGTCCCAAGACGCCGCTCGAACTCGCCGGCGCCGACATCTATGTGCGCGAGGGGTGCTACCTCTGCCATTCGCAGATGGTGCGCGCCCTGCGTGACGAGGTCGAGCGCTACGGCCATTATTCCGTCGCCGCCGAAAGCATGTACGACCACCCCTTCCAGTGGGGCTCCAAGCGCAGCGGCCCGGACCTCGCCCGCGTCGGCGGCAAATATTCCGACGACTGGCATCGCGACCACCTGCGCAACCCGCAGGCGGTGGTGCCGGCCTCGATCATGCCGCACTACGCCTTCCTCGAGCAGACGCCGCTCGACGCCAAGCACATCACGGCCAACATGCGCACGCTCCGCCTGACGGGCGTGCCCTACACGGACGACATGATCGCCAAGGCGGCCGACGACATCGCCGCGCAGGCGACGGCCGACGCGCCGGGCTTCGCCGATCTCGAAAAGCGCTATCCGAAGGCCGTGGCGCATGATTTCGGCGCCGACAAGCGCCCGCCGACCGAAGCCGACGCCGTCATCGCCTATCTGCAGATGCTCGGCACCATGGTCGATTTCAAGACCTACGACGACAAAGCCAACATCAGGTGAGGCCGCATCATGTCGACTTATGACGCGCTGCGCGCCCTCGTCGGAACCTGGGGCCTTCTCTACTTCGGCGTGATCTTCATCATCGTCGTCGTCTATGCGCTCTGGCCGTCGAAAAGCGAGACGTTCAATGAGGCCGCACGCATTCCGCTGAGAGAGGACTGATATCGTGGCGCAGGAACATCACGCCGGCGAATATGACGCCGCCACCGGCAAGACCACGACCGGCCACAGCTGGGACGGGATCGCCGAACTCAACACGCCGCTGCCGCGCTGGTGGCTCTACACGTTCTACGGCTGCATCGTCTGGGCGGTCGTCTACTGGGTCCTGTATCCGGCGTGGCCCTGGTTCGGCGGGGCGACCAAGGGGCTGCTCGGCTGGAATGCGCGCTCCGTCGTGACGGTCGAAATGCAGGCGCTGCACGCCGAGCGCGCGGCCATGATGGACAAGCTCGTGGCGACGCCGCTGCAGCAGATCGAGTCGACGCCGGAGCTGCTCAGCTTCGCGCGCGCCGTCGGCGCCTCGGCCTTCGCGCAGAACTGCTCGCCGTGCCACGGCGCGGGCGGGCAGGGCTCGCGCGGCTATCCGAATCTCAACGCCGACCGCTGGCTCTGGGGCGGCACGCTCGACCAGATCTACACGACCATCAGCCACGGCGCGCGCTGGCCAGGCGACCCCGACACGCATGCCGGCGTGATGCCGTCGTTCGGCCGCGACGGGCTCCTCAACGCGCAGGAGATCTCGACCGTCGCCGACTACGTCCGCACGCTGTCAGGCAACGCGCCTGACGCCGGAGCGGACCTCGCCAAGGGCAAGCAGCTGTTCATTGACAACTGCTCCCCCTGTCACGGCGAGGACGGCAAGGGCAACACCGAGGTCGGCGCCGCCAATCTGACGACGCAGGTCTGGCTCTATGGCCCGACCAAGGCCGACATCATGCATCGCGTCGAAGTCGGCGGCGGCGGCGTCATGCCGGCCTGGAAGGGCAAGCTCGACGAGGGGACCATCAAGGCCCTGACCGTGTTCGTCCATACGCTCGGCGGCGGCAAATAGCCGCTTCTCGCGAAGCGGCGCGCGCGCCATGAACGACATATAATGATTCTAAAGCCATCGGCTTGAACAAGGGCATCCGAGCGGGGCGCGTTTGGGGGCGCGCCTCGCTCCTTATCAAAAGCAAAAATCATGACGCAGGCTCAAACGGGCGAATTGGCGGTTGACGACGAACCCCTTTACGCCTCCGCCCCCAAGATTTATCCGCAGAAGGTGCAGGGGACCTACCGAAGCATCAAGACGGCGCTTCTGTTCATCACCCTTGGCATTTATTATTTCCTGCCGTTCGTGCGCTGGGACCGTGGGCCCGACGCGCCGAACCAGGCGGTGTTGATCGATTTCGCGCATCGCAAATTCTACTTCTTCTGGATCGAGATCTGGCCGCAGGAAGTCTATTACCTGACCGGCCTGCTGATCCTCGCCGCCATGACGCTGTTCCTCATGAACGCCCTCGCCGGACGCGTGTGGTGCGGCTATCTCTGCCCGCAGACCGTCTGGACCGACCTCTTCTTCTGGACCGAGCGCATCTTCGAGGGCGACCGGCGCGAGCGCATGCGCAGCGACGCCGGCCCCTGGACCTTGCGCCGCGTGCGCCAGAAGGTCCTGAAGCATTCCGTCTGGCTCGCGGTCGCCTGGTGGACCGGCGGCGCCTGGGTGCTCTATTTCAGCGACGCGCCGACGCTCGTCGGCAAGCTGCTGCGCTTCGAGGCGCCGCCGACCGCGCTGATCTGGATCGCCATCCTGACCACCACGACCTATGTCCTCGCCGGCTTCATGCGCGAGCAGGTCTGCGTCTACATGTGTCCCTGGCCGCGCATCCAGGCCGCGCTCACCGACGAAAACGCGCTCAACGTCACCTATCGCTATGACCGCGGCGAGCCGCGCATGTCGGTCAAGAAGGCGACCCACGCCCGCGCCGCCGGCGACAAGGCCGGCGACTGCGTCGACTGCGGCCAGTGCGTCGCCGTCTGCCCGACCGGCGTCGACATCCGCGAGGGGCCGAATCTCGGCTGCATCCAGTGCGGATTGTGCATCGACGCCTGCGACACGGTCATGCGCAAGATCGACCGTCCGACGCGGCTCATCGCCTATGACACCGACCTCAACGTCGCCCGTCGCCTCGCCGGCGAGCCGGAGCAGTACAAGCTCGTCCGGGCGCGCACCGTTCTTTATGCGGCGGTGATCGCGGCGGTCGGCGGCATCATGCTCGCCACCCTGCTCACCCGCTCCGACATGAGCCTCTCGGTCATGCACGACCGCAATCCGATGTTCGTCAAGACGGCGGACGGGTCGATCCGCAACGGGCTCGTCGTCCACGTCGTCAACCGCAACGCCTCGCAGCGGAGCTTCGCGATCAGCGTCGACGCGCCGAAGGGCGCGCAGCTCTCGGTCATCGGCGCCAGCGAGAAGTCGGGCGACGCGCAGATCGTCGAGGTCGGCCCGGACCAGGTGCTCGATCTTCGCGTCTATGTGCTCGCCCCGCGCGACGACGCCATGGTCTCGAAGCAGCCGCTCGTGCTGCGCGCGACGGACGTCGCGACGGGCAAGGCGAAGACGATCGCCGACACCTTCTACGCGCCCTGACGACGGGCGCCAGGCCGAACACAGAATGCCGCCCGGCCTTCCGGGCGGCGGGAGGCGAAACGGGTCATGGCTCGGCAAAGCATCGAATCTGAAGGCGACGGACGGATCCTGACCGGCCGCAAGGTGTTCCTTATCGCGGCGGCGTCGTTTGGCGTCGTGTTCGGCGTCAACGGCCTCATGGCCTATTACGCCGTCTCGACTTTTAGCGGGCTTTCCGAAGAGAGCCCCTACGAGCACGGGCTCGGCTACCAGCGCGAGATCGACGCCGCCCGCGTTCAGGACAAGCGCGGATGGAACGTCTCCGCGCATGTCGCGCGTGACCAGGCGAGCGGCAAGCGCGCGATCGAGGCCCGTTTCCTCGATCGCGACGGCGCCCCGGTCACGGGCCTCGCGGTCGAGACGACGCTCGAGGCGCCGGCCGACGTGCGGCTCGACGCCAAGCTCGCCATGCGCGAGGTCGAGCCCGGCGTCTATCTCGGCCTCGCCGACGCGCGTCCAGGACAATGGGACCTCGTGATCGAGGCGGATCGCGGCGGAGAGCAGATGTTCCGCACGAAGAACAGGGTCGATCTGCGCTGAGCGGGGCCGGCCGTAAAGACGCCGGAGCGGGCCCTTCGCGCCTTGCGTCCGGGCTTGCGCGCCGCCAGAACTGCGAGAGGCGGTCCAAACGGCGACATGCGCCGCCCGCGGCCCCTGGCGAGGCGTAGATGACTGAAGCGCTCGACCTGTCCGCCTTCGTCCAGCCTCTCGACGAAGGCGCGAGCCGCATCGAATTCGCGGTCGAAGGCGTCGACGATCTCGCCGCCATGCGCGCGATCGAGACGGCGCTCGAGGGCCTCGCTGGCGTCTCTCGCGCGCGCGTCAACGTCACGCAGAAGCGTCTCCTCGTCGAATGGGCCGGCGCGCTCGACCCCGCGCTCATCGCCGGGCGGCTCGCCCAGCGCGGCTTTCGCGCCTATCCCTTCGCGAGGCGCACGCGCGAGGAGGACGTCGAGGCGGCGCAGGAACGCTGGCTGCTGCGCTGCCTCGCGGTCGCGGCCTTCGCGGCGATGAACATCATGCTTCTGTCGGTGTCGGTCTGGGCCGGCAACGTCAGCGACATCACGCCCGAGGCGCGCGACCTGTTCCACTGGATCTCGGCGCTCATCGTGCTGCCGGCCTGCGCCTTCGCCGGCCAGCCTTTCTTCCGCTCGGCCCTCGCCGCGCTCAGGAAGCGCCAGCTCAACATGGACGTGCCGATCTCGCTCGGCGTCCTGCTGGCGCTCGCCATGTCGGTCGCCGAGACGGCGCTGCATTCGCGCCACGCCTATTTCGACAGCGCCATCATGCTGCTCGTCTTCCTGCTCGCCGGCCGCTATCTCGACCAGACGATGCGGCGCCGGACGCGCTCCTACGCCGCCAATCTCTCCGCGATCCGCGCCCCGACGGCCGAGCGCGTCGAGCCCGACGGCGGTCTGAGAAGCGTGCCCGCGGCGGCGCTCAGGCCGGGCGATCTGGTGCAGGTGAAGCCCGGCGCCCGCGTTCCCGTCGACGGCGTCGTGATCGAGGGGCGCTCGGAGGTCGACCTCAGCCTCGTCACCGGCGAAAGCGCCCCGGTCGCGGCGGGGCCCGGGCTTGCGGTCTACGCCGGCGCGCTCAACTACGCCGGCGCGCTGCGCGTGCGCGCCAGCGCCGGCGGCGGCTCGGCCCTGATCGACGAGATCGAGCGCCTGCTCGACGCCGCCGTGACGAGCAAGAGCGCCTATGTGCGCCTCGCCGACCGCGCGGCGCGCCTTTACGCGCCCGTGGTGCACGCCACGGCGTTGCTGACGGTCGCGCTCTGGCTCGCGCTCGGCGCGTCATGGCATTTCGCGCTCGTCACGGCGATTTCGGTTCTCATCATCACCTGTCCCTGCGCCTTGGCGCTTGCCGTGCCCGCGGTGCAGATCGTGGCCTCGGGCGCGTTGCTGCGCGCAAGGATCGTGCTGAGCGCCGGCGACGCCATCGAGCGTTTCGCGGAAGTCGACACGGTCGTCTTCGACAAGACCGGCACGCTGACCCAGCCCGAATTCTCGGTCGAGGCCGACGAGGGGACGCCGCCCCGGCTGGCGGCCTTCGCGGCGCGGCTCGCGCTCGCCTCGCATCATCCGCTCGCCGGCGCGCTCGCGCGCATCTCGCCGGAGGCCGCGCCTTTTCCCGGCGTCGAGGAGCGGCCGGGAGAGGGGGTTCTGGCGCTCGTCGACGGCCGCGAGGCGCGGCTCGGCTCGCCGGCCTTCTGCGGCCTTGAGGCTCTCGCGGCGGAGGCGTCGGCGCGCGACCCGTTCGCCTCGATCATCGCCTTCCGCTGGGGCGACGACCGGGCCGCGTTCCGCATCCGCCAGGAGCTGCGGCCGGACGCGCGCATGGTCTGCGACGAACTGCGCCGGCGCGGGCTCAGACTCGTCATCGCCTCGGGCGACCGCGCCGCGGCGGTGCGGGCCTGCGCCGAAGCGCTCGGCGTGACGGACTGGCGCGCGGGCCTGCGCCCCGGCGAAAAGCTTGCGCTTCTGGACGAGCTCAGGGCGCAGGGGCGCAAGACGCTCATGGCCGGCGACGGCATGAACGACGCGCCCTCGCTCGCCGCGGCGCACGCCTCGATCTCGCCCATCGCCGGCTCGGGGCTCGCGCAGGCTGCGGCCGACGCGGTGTTTTTGGGCGACCGCCTTGAGCCTGTGCTGAGCGCGCTCGACATCTCGCGCCAGGCGCGGCGGCTGATGCGGCAGAATCTTTTTTTCGCCGTCGCCTATAATATGGTCGCCGTGCCGCTCGCCGTCGCCGGCCACGCGACCCCGCTCGTCGCCGCGGCCGCCATGTCCTGCTCCTCCATCGTGGTCACGCTGAACGCGCTGCGGGGCAGGGGGCCGGGCGAAGCGGCGCGGCCGAACCCCTCGACCGCGGCGCGGCCGGGGCGACTGAACGAGGCAGCTCCATGAACATTCTCCTCATTCTCCTCCCGCTCGCCCTTGCGCTCGGTTTCGCCGGGCTCGCCGCCTTCCTTTGGGCGTTGCGCAGCGGCCAGTATGAAGATCTTGACGGCGCGGCCCTGCGCGTCCTGCGCGACGACGATCTGAAGCCATGACCAGCGAACCGCGCCGCACATGGTGAGCCGGGGCCGCGCAGGGCTGCTCGGCTGCTCCTGCGATTTCGATCCGCCCGACGAGGACGCGCCCCCGGCCGGCGAGGCGGGGCTTGGCTTCGTCGCGGCGGGTTTCGCCTTCGCGGTGCTGTCTCAGGCGCTCGCCTTCGCCGCCCTGCCGCTCGCCGGCGCGCCGCTCGCGCCCTCGCGCGCCGCGGCCACGCTGCCGGTCGCGCTGCTGCTCGCGGGCGCGGCGGTCGCGACCTTCCCGGCTTCTTTTCTCACCGGGCTGTTCGGGCGGCGGTCGTCCTTCGCGCTCGGCGCGAGCCTCGGCGTCGCCGGCGCGGCGATCGGCGCCTGGGGCGTGCTCGCCGGCGTGTTCGCGGGGCTGTGCCTTGGCGCCTTCTGGCTCGGCGTCGCGCAGGGCTTTGGCCTGTTCTACCGCCATGCGGCGGGCGGCGGCGGGCGAGGGGCCATGATCGTGCTCGGCGCGGGGAGTCTTGCAGCGCTCGCCGCGCCGTCCATCGCCGGCTTCGCGCGCGAGACGATGGGCCCGCTCGCGGCCGCCGGCGCGCTCATCGGCGCGGGGCTCGCCCAGCTTGTCGTGCTGGCGCTCGCCGCGCCGCTGCCGTCGGGCTTTGAAGACGACGCCGCGGCGGCGCAGCCCGCGCCGCCCGACGCCCGCCTCTACGCCCTCGTCACCGGCGCCGCCGCGCTCGCCTGGTTCGGCATGATGGCGCTGATGGCCGGCGCTCCGCTCGCCATGGTCGATTGCGGCCTTGGCCTCTCGGCGGCGTCGGGAGCCGTCGCCTGGCATCTTGTCGCCATGTATGCGCCGGCGGGGCTCGTCGGCGCGCTGCGGCTGCGCGCGCCGCCGTTGAAGGCGCTCGGCGCGGGCTTATGCCTGCTGGCGTTCGCCGGCCTGCTGCTGCGGGTCCAGATGAGCGCGCAGGGCTTCGATCTCGTGCTTATCGGCGGCGGCCTCGGCTGGTCGCTGGCGACGCTCGGCGCGACGCTCTGGCTCAAGCGGGAAGGGGTCTCCCGGCTGCGCCTCGCCCTGCATGATTTCGCGCTGTTCTGCGGCGCGACGCTCGGCGCGCTGGCCGCCGCCGCCTTCGCCTGAAACGGCGCCATTACGCCGCATTTCCCCAAATGGGGTTTGCGCGCGGCCGCCCGCGCGCCATCGTCAGGCGACAGGGAGAGCGATCCATGCGCCTCTTCACGGCTTTGACGGGCTTGATCCTGTGCCTGGCGCACGGGCCGGCGCCGGCGGCGCCACGGGGCGCGCCGGATCAGGCGCGGGCCTATGACGCGGCGGAGGCCGCCTTTTTGCGCCTTGCCCCGGCCGACCGCCTCGCGTTCAAGGTCCTGTTGACCGGCGCGGGCTATTGGGTGGTGGTGCCGACGCTCGAATTCAGCCCGAAACTGTTCGACGCCGTCGCCCGCTTCCAGAGCGAAAACGGGCTCGCGCCGACGGGCGCCGCCGACCGCGAGACCTTTTCCGCCCTGACCGGCGCAAGCCGCGCCTACTGGCGTCTGTGGGGCTTTCGCGCCGCGCCGCATCCTGCGCGCGGCCGGCCGATCTGGATTCCCTTCGGCCTCGGGCTTTCGCCCGAGCGCAACAAGGACGGACTGCGCTGGAGCGGCGCGAACGGGCGCGTCAGCGTCGCCTACAGCTATCTTGGCGGCATTGATCCGGCCATGGGCCTCAACGCGCTGCTCTCCTTCACCGCGTCGAAGGGCGGGCTCGTCCGCTACCGCGTGCTGAGGCCGGATTTCTTCGCGCTCTCGTCGTCGGTCGGCGGCGACGACAAATATGCGCGCTGCCACCGCGACGGCGGAGGCCTGCTCTGCTTCTTCCTGAGCTGGGCGCCGGACGCGGTCGAACTCCACATGGAGCGCGTCGCGGTGTTGATGTCGGGCTCCTTCGCGGCGGCGATGGACGGCGCGCCTTTCCCGCCCATTCCCGATTTCGCGCCCGCGCCGAAGCGGCCGCCGGAGGTCGCCGTCGCGCGGCCGCCCGAGCCTGCGCCTTCGCCAGAGCCAAAGCGCCCGCGCCGCGGCGTCTCGTCCGGCACGGGCTTTTTCGTCAGCCTCGCGGGCGACGTGCTGACCAACGCCCATGTCGTCGAGGAATGCGCGCGCGTCACGGTCCAGCCCGACGGCGGCGCGACGGAACGGGCCGAAGTCGCGGCGCGGGACGTCGAAAACGATCTCGCCCTTCTGCGCACCGGGCTCAAGCCGAAGGCGATCGCCGCCCTGCGGTCTTCGGCGCGGCTCGGCGAGGGCGTCGAGGCCTTCGGCTTTCCGCTCAACACGACGCTTGCGAGTTCGGGCAATTTCACGCTGGGCAATGTCACGGCGCTCGCCGGACTCTCCGACGACAGCCGCCACCTGCAGATCTCGACCCCGGTCCAGCCCGGCAATTCAGGCGGCCCGCTGCTCGACCAATATGGCAATGTCGTCGGCGTGGTGTCGGCAAAGCTCGACGCGCTGAAGGTCGTCGCGGCGACTGGCGACGTGCCGCAGAACGTCAATTTCGCCATCAAGGGCGCGCTGGCGCAGAGCTTCCTGCAAAGCGCGCGCGTCGATTACGCGGAGGGGACGGCGAGAGAGACGATCGCCTCGCCGGACCTCGCCGACCGCGCCCGCGCCATCTCCGTGTTCATCCGCTGCGAATAGCGCCGCGGGTCGCCGCGTCGGCGTTCGGCGCGCTGCGCCCTTCGGCGCCGGGGCCGAAGCCCGGACGCTTCGCCGGCCGCGGCGCCTGCCGCCGCGCGATTGCGGAGGTCGTCCCGACGCTGCCGCGCCCACGGCCTAAATTATGTTTTAGGCGCCGTCATATTGAGACGGCGCAAGAGAAAGAGCATGTTGTCTCCATGATCGGAACGCGATCAGATGGAGCGACAGAAATGGGCAGAAACAACATCAGGACCAACGGCGGCAAGGCCCTGCGCCTTGTAGTCCTCGCGGCGGCTTTCGCCGCGCCCGCAGGCTACGCCGCCGCCAAGACCCGCCATCACGAGACGCCGGCCGGAGCGCGCGATTATGTCGGCCTCTATCAGGCGCCCCAGCGTTCGCTGACGATGGACCAGCAGGACCAGCGCCTGTTCGACCGCTCCGGCACCGTCGGCCGCGAAGGGCTCGGCGAAAATCCGTCGCACCCGGAAGGCCCCGGCAACGTCTCCGACTGACGCGCCGGCCTTCGCCGCGTCATGGCCGCATCCGCGCCCGGCGCAGGGCGCGGCCGGTTCTCGACCGGAGCGTGATATGACGCCCGTTCTCCCCTATTCCCGCGTGCCCGCGTCCGTCTGCGGAGCGCCGGCCCGTCGCGATCCCGGCTGCGGTCATGGCCCCCGCCGCATGCGCGAGGATCGCGACGCGGCCGCCTGGGGCCCGCCATGAGCGCCCGCCCGACGTCGGCGCGCCGCTTCGCCTGCGCCGCCGTCGCGCTATGGGTCGTGGCCCTGTCGGCGCATCCGCCCACGGCGCCTCTTCCGCCCTGGCTTCGCTGGCTCGAGCCGCTCGACGCCGCGGCGTCGCCGCCCCGCCAGCCCTGCTTTTCGCGCGACGACTGCGACCGGAAGGATTTCGACGAATCCGGCACGCGCGGGCGCATGGGCCTCGGCGCCAGCCCGTTCCACCCTGAAGGGCCGGGCAATTTCTCCGATTGACCGAAAAAGCGGCGTCGACCCCGACGCCGCTTTTTCTTGTCGGTCTTCGCTCCCGCGCGGCGACGAGCGCGGCCGCGCCGTCTCCCGGACATGACGGCCATAAGCTTCAGACTTCATCGGTAAGGTCAGGTTCGTCGCAAAGGCGCGCGGCGCCGCTCGCCGCTGTTCATGAAGGGAGCCGCCCGGCGGGGCGCAAGCGCGCCGCCCCACGATCTCTCCGTCGCGGCCTTCAGGGGATGGCGCCGGCCGCAGGGTTGCGGCCTTCGAGCATCGCGCCGAGGCTTCCGCTCGCGGGGCCGATGACGCACCCATATTGCACGCGCCAGTCGGGTTTCTGCTGCGTAGGCGGCGGGATGGGGCAGCCCGCCTCGGCCTGAGCCGGCGCGTGACGAAGAACATGACGAACGTCATGGCGATATGGATGCGCGGCGCAGACCGTCGTCGGCAGGCAGAACGCGACGCAGAGCAGAAGGGGTGATTTCGACATCGGTCGTGCGCCTTGTTGCTTCGCCTCCGCGAGGCGCGGGCCTGTGCGGCCCGGGCTTCTGAAGCGGCGGCGCAGGGCTTGCGTCAGTTGACGCCCTGAGACGCGCGCCCGGCCTGCGCCGCCGACGCGGTCTCTTCGCCGACGGGACGCACGAGATCGCCCGACGCGAGCGTCTCGGACGGATTGTCGACGACGCGGTCGGCGCGAGAGAGGCCCGACTTGATCTCGACTTCGCTCCCGAGATTGCGGCCGAGCGCCACGGGCGTGATCTTTACGCGGTCGTTCGGACCGACCGCCGCGACGCTCAGCCCCTTGTGGTCGAAGATCAGGGCGGTCGCCGGCAGGCGCAGCGTCCCGGCCTCCGCGGGGATATGAAAATGCGCCTCGACGAAGGCGCCGGGCCAGAGCTTGCCGTCGGGGTTTTGCGCCAGAAGCTCGATGAGCGCGGTGCGCGACGACGCGGCGACGGCGTTCGAGGTCGAAACGAGCTTCGCCTCGAAATGTTCGCGGCGGCCGGGCGTTTCGAGCGTCGCCTTCAGGCCCGGCGCCAGATCGCCCAGATAGGCCTGCGGCGCCCGCACATAAATCCGCATCTGGCTGAGGTCCGACACCTTGAACAGCGGCTTGCCGGATTTCTGTCCTGAGTCGACGAGATCGCCGATCTCGACGTTGCGCTCCGTCACGACGCCGTCGAAGGGCGCTTCGAGTTTTTCAAAGGCGGTCATCGATTCGAGCCGCGCGACGTTCGCGCGCGCCGCGGCGACCGCGGCCTGCTTGGCGGCGAGGTCGCTCGCCTTCTCGTCATTGGCCTGCTGCGAGACGATGGAGCGCTGGACGAGGGAGCTCCAGCGGCGCGCGGTGACGTCGGCGAGACGTTCCGCGGCCTCGGCCCGCGTCAGGTCGGCGCGCGCCTGCGCGAGCTGCTGGTCGAGCTCGGGCGAGTCGATCGTCGCGAGCACGTCGCCTTTCTTCACATGCGCGCCGATGTCCCTGCTCCACGACGCGACATAGCCTGACGCGCGTGCATAGATCGAGCCTGCGTTGTAGGCGGCGACGTCGCCTGGCAGGACGAGCTCGGATTCGCTCGGCGCGTCGGTCGGCCGCACGAGCCGCACGCGCGGCGTCGCAAGGTCGAGCGTCGCGAAGGCGGCCTCCTGCTCGCTTTGCGCGCGGCTGAAAAGGCCTGAGGCGGCGAGGCCTGCGGCCGCGACGAAGACGCCGGCGACGGCGATCGCCGCGCGTCGCGAGGGGAGACGGGTTGCGGGTCGAAGCGGCTCCATGGGGTCTCCGAAGGAGGGAGGAACGGTCGTCCGCGCCTCGCGGGCGCGGCGCAGCAGCGCGAACAGCGCGGGGCTGAGCAGCAGAGTGGCGCAGGTGGCGAAGGCGAGGCCGCCGACGACGGCGCGGCCGAGCGGCATGTTCTGGCCGGGCTCGAGCGCCGTCGGCGCCATGCCGATGATCATCGCGAGCGCCGTCATCGTCACCGGCCTGAAACGGGCCGAGCCGGCGGCGAGCGCGGCCGCCGCGGCGCTCGCCCCGGAGGCGAGTTCGTCGCGCGCGAAATTGACGACGAGAATGCTGTTCGCCGTCGCCACGCCCATGCACATGATCGCGCCGGTGAGCGCCGGGGCCGACAGGGTCGTCCGCGTCAGAAACAGCATCCAGACGATGCCGGCGAGCGCCGCGGGCAGGGCGAGGATGATGATGAGCGGGTCGATCCAGGACTGGAAGTTGACGACCATCAGAAGATAGATCAGCACGATCGAGAAGCCGAGGCCGATCGCGAGCTGGGCGTAGGCGTTCTTCATCGCCGCGGCCTGGCCCCGGATCGCGATGGTCGCGCCTCTTGGCAGCTCCGCCCGCATCGAGTCGATGACGGCGGAGACGTCGTCGACGACGGAGCCGAGCGGCCGGCCGGCCGCGTTCGCATAGATGTCGAGCGTCGGCCTGATGTCGTAATGCGTGACGATCTCGTCCTGGGACTCCGGCGTCACCTTGGCGAGGGCGCCGAGCAGTTGGGTCGAGTCGCCGTTCGAAAGCTGGACGTTGCGCAGCGCCTGCGTCTGATCGATGTCATATTGCGGCGTCTGCACGGAGATCGGATAGGAGACTCCGTTGTCGGGGTTGAGCCAGTAGCTCGGCGCGCTCTGGGCGCTGCCCGAGAGCGTGGTTTGCAGGCTCGTCGCGGCGTCGCGCTCGGTGAGGCCGACGACTCCGGCGAACGCGCGGTCGACGTCGATGCGCAGGGCCGGGGCGCGGAACTCCTGTTGCAGCCGCGCGTCGGCGACGCCAGGAACGCGTCGCAGCGCGGCGAGAAGCTTGCCCGCGAAGGCCCTGTCGGCCGTCGCGTCGAAGCCCGCGATCTGGACGTCGATCGGCGCGGGCTGTCCGAAGCTCAGGATCTGGTTCGCCATGTCCGCCGGCAGAAAGGCGAAGGAGACGCCCGGAAACGCCGCCGCGAGCTTTTCGCGCAACAGCGGCTCATAGCTTTGCGCAGGGGTCTCGCCCTCGTGCAGGCCGACCCATATGTCGGCGTCGCTCACGCCGATGGTGCCTGTCGAGCCGTAGGACAGGTTGATGCCGCTGTTGGGCAGGCCGATGTTGGAGACGACGCTCGAGACGCGCCCGGGCGGCAGGATTTCGCGGATCTTGGCCTCGACCTGATCGACGATCGCCGAGGTCGCCTCGATCCGCGAGCCGGGCCTTGCGCGCATGTGGATCTTGATCGCGCCGGCGTCGACGCGCGGAAAGAAATTCTCGCCGAGCGCCGGAATGAGCGCGAGCGAACCGACGCAAAACGCGAAAAAGACGGCGGCGAACAGCCCGCGCCGCGCGAGAACCGCTTCGAGAAGCCGCGCATAAGCGGCGCGCAGCGCCTCGAAGCGCCTTTCAAAACCCTGCTGCAGCCGCGCGAAAAAACCGCGCTTCGCGTTGGGGTCGAGATGCTGGGGCGCCCGCAGCAGCGCGCGCGCCATGGTCGGCGTGAGAGTGTAGGCGAGCACATAGGAGGCGATCATCGCCGCGACCACGGCCTCGGCGAGCGGGCGGAACAGATAGCCCGCGACGCCCCCGAGCGCCAGCAGCGGCGCGAAGGCGGCGCAGATGCAGAGCAGCGAGATGGTCGCAGGCGGCATGATCTCGCGCGCGCCGGAGACGACGGCGACGTCGACGTCCTCGCCATGTTCAAGATGACGATTGACATTCTCTATGGTCACGGTGGCGTCGTCGACGAGGATGCCGACCGCGAGCGCGAGGCCGCCGAGCGTCATCACGTTGATGGTCTCTCCCCGCAGCGAGAGAAAGATCAGCGCGCTCAGGATGGCGAGAGGAATGGTGGTGGCGATGATCAGAGTCGAGCGCCAGCTGCCGAGGAACAGAAGGATCATCAGCGCGGTGAGGGAGGCGGCGATCGCCCCTTCGCGCAGCACGTTGAAGACGGAGGCCTTGACGAAGCCCGACTGGTCGTTGACGAGCGCGACATGCACGCCGGGCGGCAGGCTCGCCTCAATCGCGGGCAGCGCGTTCTTGACGCCGGCGATGACGTCGAGCGTCGACGCCGCGCCGTTCTTCACCACCGAGACCAGCACGCCCTTGCGCCCGTCCATCTGGGCCACGTTCGTCTGCGGCGGCGAGCCGTCATGCGCATAGGCGACGTCGCGCAGGAACACCACGGCGCCGTTCACCGCCTTGAGCGGCACGTTGTTGAAATCGGCGACGCGCTTTGGCTGGTCGTTGAGGTCGACCGCATATTCGAAGGAGCCGATCTTCTGCGTGCCGACGGGCGTGATCAGGTTCTGGCGCGCCAGCGCCTCGACCACGTCATGCGCCGAAAGCCCATGGGCGCGCAGCGCCTTTTCGTCGAGATCGACCTGCACCTCGCGCGAGGCGCCGCCATAGGGCGAGGGCATCTGCGCGCCCGGGATGTTGGCGAGCTGGGGACGGATGAAATTGGCGGCGAGGTCGTTGAGCCGCGTCTGCGACAGCTTGTCGCTCGACAGGGCGATCTGGATCAGCGGCACGCTCGACGCGTTGTAGACGAGGATCTGCGGCGGATTGATGCCCGCCGGCAGCTGCTTCAGCATCGTCTGCGAGATCGCCGTGACCTGCGACTGGGCGGCGTTGACGTCGACGCCCGGCTGGAACGTGATCTTGACCACGCCATAAGTGGTGAAGGATTGCGACTCGATATGCTCGATGTCGTTGACCGTGGTGGAGAGCGCCCGCTCATAGGGCGCGATGACGCGGCCGGCCATGTCGTCGGGCGGCAGGCCGTTGTAGGTCCACACCACGCTGATCACCGGAATGCCGATGTTGGGAAAGATGTCGGTCGGCGTGCGCAGGACGGCGAGGACGCCGAAGATGACGATCAGGATCGCCATGACCACGAAGGTCAGCGGACGGGAGAGCGACAGGCGTACGATCGAGAGCATGAAGCGCAGACCTTGAGCGCGCGGGCTTGCGCGCGGCCGGATGTCCGTCGGCTTTCGTTCGATACCCCCGTCCCGGGCGCCGGAAAATTATAAATAGTTTTAAGGCGCGCCGCCGCGGCCTCGCGTCGCGGCCGCCTCTTTCACATGACGGCGGCCACATTCATGGCGGCGGCGGCCTATGGCAAAGGCTCGGCCGGGCGCGGCGAGGCGACGAAACGCGCCCCGTGGGGCGGATTGTCGGTCACGGCGACGCAAAGCCCGTGCAGGCGGAAGATCGTCGCGGCGAGATTGAGGCCGAGGCCGGTGCCGGCGACGTCGACGGCGGTCCTGGAGCGGTAGAACCGCTTGAAGATCTGCTCGCGCTCGTCCTCGGCGACGCCGGGCCCGTCGTCGGCGACGACGAGTTCCGGGCCTGCGTCGCAAAGACGCGCGCTCAAGGTCACGGTCCCGTGCTCGGGCGCGAATTTCAACGCGTTGTCGACGAGATTGGCGACCGCCTCGACGAGCAGGTCATGGTCGCCGACGAAAGACACGGGAGCGGGCGCCGTCAGGGCGAAGGCGATCGACCGCACCTCCGCCAGCGGTTCGTAGAGCTCGAACACCGTGGCGCAGACCTGCGCGAGATCGACCTGCGCGAATTCATGACGGCGGCGTCCGAGTTCGAGCTCGGATATTCTGAGCAGGGCCGCGGCGGTCGCGAGCGCGCGGTCGATCTCTCCGATCGCGCGTCCGACCGAAACGCGCGCCTGCTCCCGCTCCGGCGCGGCGAGGCTGCGCTCGAGGCTGAGGCGCGCGACGGTCAGGGGCGCGCGCAGGTCATGGGCGATGTTGTCGTTGACGCTGCGCATCTGGTCGAGCAGGCGGGCGATCTCGTCCAGCATCAGGTTGACGCCGGTGGCGATGTTGTCGACGTCGTCCCTGAGGCGGCTGACCGGCAGGCGGTCGTCGAGATCGCCTTGCATGATGCGTCGAATGGCGGCGTCGACGTCGCGCAGGCGCTTGAGCGTGCGCAGGCTGAAGATCAGGCCGATGGCGAGCGCGAACAGGGCCATCGGCGCGAGGCCGAGCGCGAGGGCGCGCAGCACGAGCTTGCGCAGGGCGTAGACCTCGTAAAGGCTGCGCCCGATCATGACGACGTCGCCGTCGTCGCGCCGCAGGGCGACGAGCAGCGCGGGCTCGCTTCGTGCGTCGCTCTGACGCATCGAGACGTCGGCCTGATGCGCCTCGCCGTCGAGCGGAACGCCGGCCGGCACGGCGGCGACATTGCCGAACAGGGGCGCGCCGTGGGGGTCGAACAGGCCGACATAGTCGAGCCGGCGCAGGTCGCTCGTCAGCCGCAGCGAGAGCTTGCGCCGGAGCTGGTCGTCGGGCTCGGCCGCCGCGCGGGCGACCTCCTCGCGCAGGCGCACCTCGACCCTGCGGACGTCGAAGGTCGCGACATGCCAGTAGATGAACAGGAACACGATGGTCGTCGCGGCGCTGACCGCGAGGGCGAACAGGAGGGCGAGCCGGAACGAGGTGGTGCTGAAAAGATCGCGCATGCGCATGGGCGGCGACGCCTGCCGCCGCGCGCCGCGCTGGGCGACCTCCGCGAAAGCGTTGCGATGGAACACGCGCAGGGTTTGAAGCATGAAGCGAAGACTTTGGCGTGGGGGCGACGCGGCGGCGCCGTTGTGATCAGGCTTTGGCGCGCCGCGCCGCTTTGGCCCGCCCCGGCTTGACGCGTCCGGCTCCGCGTCTCCGGACGCGTCGAGCTTTCCGCCCCGCTCTAGCATCGCGGCGCGCGGGCGAGGAGTAAAATCACCGTCGTCTTCCTAAAACATGTTTTAGGCGCCGCACACGCCTCACGGCGTTTGTGAAAGGTCTTCCAGAACAATAAATTGATGAATAGCCTCCGCGATTTCTGAAGGAGCTGCGGCGCCTCTTCAAGCAATGTTCATCCTTCCGGCCTGAAATTTGGCCGCAAGCGAAGCATTTATGCAAGCGAAGCTTTCCTGAACGAACGCCGCGCGCCGTCGCGGCGCGGAGGTCCAAAGAGCATGCGCATCGACAACGAAGCCGTTTCGCGCCGGGGGCCGATCCTGATCGTCGAGGACGAATTTCATATCGCCAAGGCGATCGGGGATGAATTGAGCGCCGAAGGATATGAGACGGTGACGGCGCGCACCGTTTCGGACGGGGTCGAGGCGGCGCGCGCGCTCGATCCGGCGCTGATCATCGCCGACCGCATGGTCGACGACGTCGACAGCCTGACGATGATCGACCGCTTCGGGCGGGGCGAGGCCCGTCCGCCGGTGCTGTTCGTGAGCGGCCTCGCCTCGGTCGACGAACGCATTCGCGCGCTCAAGGGCGGCGGCGACGATTATCTGACGAAGCCGTTCTCCCTTGGCGAACTTTCGGCTCGCGTCGGCGCGCTGCTGCGCCGGCGTCAGGACGCGGCCGAGACGTCTCTCGCGGTGGGGCCGCTGCGTCTCGACCTTCTCGCGCGCACGGCCGCGCGCGGCGCGCGGGCGATCGAGCTTCTGCCGGCGGAGTTCAAGCTGCTCGAATATCTGATGCGCAACGCCGGCCAGACGGTGACGCGCGCCATGCTGCTCGGGGACGTCTGGGGCTATCGCGCGATGCCGCGGACCAATCTCGTCGACGTGCATATCGGCAAGCTTCGCCGCAAGCTCGAAGCCGACGGCGAGCCGCCGCTGCTCCACAGCGTGCGCGGCGTCGGCTTCACGCTGCGCGTCGATTAATCGACCGTTCGGTCCGAAGTTTTTGACAGGCTGGCGAGGAAGCGCCGCGGGCGAGGTTTCGCGGGCGCGGCAGGGCGGCCGCGAAACCACAGGCCCGGCGCCTCCGGTCAATCGGAGAAATTGCCGGGGCCTTCGGGCGCGCCGGGGCGCGCGCCGTCTTCATGATTGGCGCTCCCGCCATAGGGGGCGCCGAAGCGCGACGGCGCGGCGTCAGGCGCCGCGCCCCTGAAGACGCCGTAATAGTCGCGCGGCGCGTGGTCGCGCGGCGCGGGCGTTTTCGCCATGCTTGCGGCGGATGCGAGAAGGGCGAGGCCGAGACCCAATCCAGTCGCTGTTTTCATCGTCTTTGCTCCGTCTGAGGCCGGCTGCTGGCGCAACCATGAGAAAGACGGGGCGGGACGGCGATTTATTCCGGCGAAATTGTCGTCGCGGCGGTTTTCCATGCGCCGGACACACAGGAAAATCCACAGGAGGCGCTACGGGCGACTCTACAGGGACGCGGCGGACAGCGCCTGCTGGAGCGCGCGCAGCTCCTCCGGCGCGGCGTCGGAGACGGCCCAGAAGACGAGCCCGTCCCGCGTCCACCTCAACAGGTTGAATCCGTCGCGCGTGGCCGCGGCCGGCGCCGTGTCGGCCGCTCCGGGCGCGGCCGGCCAGATCAACAGATTGACGACGTGCCGGCCGTGTTCATACACAAGCGCGGCGACGGTGCGGCCGTCGAGATAATCGACCCTTCCGCCGCGCATCGGAAATCCCTTCGCGGCGAGATCGACGACGGGCGGCGAGAAATCGAGCCGGCCGGCGAACCACGGCTTGACCGTGTGGCGGTCGGAGGAAACGACGTCGGTGAGGTGGTCGGCGAGCAGCGAGCGGACATGGCTCGCGACGATCTCGTCCTGCAGGGGGGCCGCGCGCTGGAGCGGGCCGAAAACGAGCGTCAGGGACGCGGCGAGGAGCGCCGCCGACGCAGGCAGGCTCCAGCGCCCAAGCCGGTCGAGCCGTCTCGCGGCCCGTCCGGACGCCGGGCGCGCCGCACGCGCGGCCTCGTTTTCGATCGCCGCGACGACGCGGGCGCGCAGATCGTCGGGCGCGCGCCAGCGGACGCCGCGCGCGCCGATCAGCACGCCAAGCTCGCGTCGCTCCCGGGCGTAGGCGGCGCAGCCCGGGCACGCGTCGAGATGGCGTTCGATCTCGCTCATGTGCAGGGCGTCGAGCTCGCCGTCGACGAAGGCGTCGAGAGCGAGTTCGCGGCCAGGGCAGGGCGGCTGCCGCGCGCTCATGGCGTCTGTCCTTCCGGGTCGTCGCGCCGCCAGAGCTCGCCGAAAAGCTGGCGGGCGCGGGACAGCCGCGACATGACCGTGCCGACCGGCGCGCCGACGACTTCGGCGATCTCGCGATAGGACAGGTCCTCCATCTCGCGCAGCACGAGAACTTCGCGGAAGGCTTCCGGCAGGCGCATCAGCGTGCGGCGCACGCCGCGCGCGACGCCGTCGCGCAGAAGCGCGACCTCGGGGTCGTCGCTTTCGTCGGCGACGGCCTCGACTTCGAAATCGCCCGGCTGCGACTCGCCGCCGCCGCGCCCGCGCCGCGCGCGCCAGTCGAGGTGGCAGTTGCGGACGATGGCGAAAAGCCAGGGCCGCGCCGCTTCGCCGCGAAACGTCATGAAGCCGCGCAGGGCGCGCAGCATGGCGTCCTGGGTGATGTCCTGCGCCGCGTCGGCGTCGCGCGCGAGATAGCGCGCGAGCGTATAGGCCGCGTCGAGATGCGGCAGCACCTGCCGCCGGAACCGCTCGACGTCGGCGGCGGTCGGCGCCGTTTCGGGTTTTTCGCGCGTGAGGCCGACGATATGGGCGAGCGCCAGAACGCCTTCGGCGAAGGCCGAAACGCCTGCGGCGAGCGGCCGCGGCAGGCTCTTTGGCGCCGCGGCCGCCGGGCGTGGCCAGCCGGCGCGGGCCGGCGCCTGCGGGGCGAACGCGGTCATCGGCGCGCCTTCACGACGACCCTCCCCGTCATGTGCGGATGCAGCGAGCAGATATAGGGATAGTCTCCTTCGGCCGCGAATGTGAAGGAAAACGGGTCGTCCGTGTCGAGCGCTCCCGAGCGCAGGCCGTCGGCCGCGCCGACCACCGTGTGGGGAATGTCGTCATGGTTGACCCATGTCACGCGGTCGCCCGGCGCGACGATAATCTCGGCCGGATTGAAAGAGAAATTGTCGATTTTGACCATCGCCTCCTCCGCGACCGCGGGGCGCGCGGCAAGGAGCGCGGCGAGCGCCGCGGCGCAGGCGCGCCCTAGCCGCGCGCGGCGGCCTCCCGACGCCGCCTTTTCAACGGACAAAGCCATGACCCGTCTCCCTGCGAAGGCTCAGCCGGCGAGCGGCGCGTCGACGATGGCGAGCGGCTCGTCGGCGCGGCTGAAGGTCACGGTCGCGACGCCGAGCGACTTGCGCAGCTCCCCGGCCGGAAGCAGCATCGGCCCCGGCGAGGGCGCGGACCCCGGCGCCGGCTGCGGAAAGGCGGTCGAGCGCGCGGTATGGAAGGCGACCCGGCCTTCGACTTTCTGCATGACCTGGTGGATATGGCCGTTGAGCACGGTCACCGAGCCGAAACGGCCAAGGGCGGCCAGCGCCGCGGCGCCGTCGGCGGTGCCCCAGCCCCAGTCCGGATAGACCGTCCAGAGCGGAATATGGGCGAACACCACGATCGGCGTCGAGGACGGGAGGCCGGCGACGTCGCGCCTCAGCCAGTCGAGCTGCTCCGCGCCGAGCGCGCCGAGCCCGCCGCCCTGAAGGTTCGCGACGTTGACGAGGCCGATGAAATGAAGCCCGCGCGCGTCGAAGCTGCGCCAGCCGAGGCCCGACGAGCCCTCGCCGTAACGGGCGAGAAACAGCCGGCCCGGCTCGTCGTCGATGAAATCATGCTCGCCCGGAACGAAGAAGACGGGAATTCCGGCGGCCTTGATGATCGCGTCGGCGTCGTCGAACTCCTGCGCTCTTGAAAGATGCGTCACGTCGCCGGTGTGGAGCATGAAGTCGGGCTTTTGCGGCAGGGCCCTGATCCTGTCGATCGCCTGCGCCAGCGTGGCGCGCGCGTCGGGATTCGCCGCCTTGGAGAAGCCGATGTGGCTGTCGCTGATCTGCGCGAAGGAGAAGGCGGCGGGCTCGGCGAAAGCGTTCGCGAGCCCGACCGAGCGCGGCAGGCCGCCGCCCGCGGTCCATATCAGTCCGGCGCCGGCCCAGCGCATGCAGTCGAGAAAGCCGCGGCGATCGACGCCGTCTTCGCCCGGGCGGCGGTTTTCGTCGTCGTGCCGCATCGCAGATCCCTCCCGTCCGGGCGCAAAGCGCGTCCCGTTCAAAGGGTCATGACGGCGCAACGTCCGGCCTTATTCCCGGAGGGCGCATATTTTTTGGCGCCCGTCGAAGCCGGCCCGGCGCGCCGTCGCCCGCGGCGTCGTGGTCTTCGACCCTGCGCAGGGTGCGGCGCAGGCTTTGCGGGGACTGGCCGAAGAAGCGCAGAAAGGCCCGACGCATGCGGTCGCGATCGGCGAAGCCGGAGTCGCGGGCGACGACGTCGAGGGAATGCCGTCCGGTTTCGAGCATCGTCCGCGCCGTTTCGAGCCGCAGCCGCTCCACCGCCTTCGCCGGCGACAGGCCGGTCTCCTCGCGGAAGACGCGGCTGAACTGGCGCGGGCTCAGGCTGGCGGCGCCGGCGAGCGCCTCCACCGTCAGCGGATCGCCGAGGCGCTCCTTGGCGTAGGCGAGCGCGCGGCGCACCCGGTCGGAACGCGGGTCGAGCTCGAGCAGGGCCGAGAACTGCGACTGCCCGCCCGGGCGGCGATGATAGACGACGAGCTTGCGGGCGACGGCGCGGGAAAGCTCCGCGCCGTGGTCGTCCTCGATCAGCGCGAGCGTCAGGTCGATCGCCGCGCTCATGCCGGCCGACGTCCAGACGGCGCCGTCGCGGACGAAGATGCGGTCGGCGTCCACGGCGATTTTCGGAAAACGCTCCTGCAGCGCGCGCGCATGCGCCCAATGCGTCGTGGCGGCGCGGCCGTCGAGGAGCCCGGCCTCGGCGAGCGCGAAGGCGCCGGTGCACAGGCCCGCGACGCGGCGGCGTTCCCGCCCGGCCCGGGCGATATAGGCGCGAAGGACCGGCGAAATCGGGCGGGGCGAGAGCGCGCCCGGCACCATCAGCGTGTCGGGCGGCGCTTCGGGCAAGCCGCCGAGCGGCTGCGTCTCGACGCCGATCCCGAGCGAGGAGCGGACGAGGCCGCCCGTCTCGGACATCGCCTTGAGCCTGTAGGCTTCGCGTCCGAGCGCCAGATTGGCGAATTCGAAGGCGCTCAGCGCGGCGACGCCCATGACCTGAAACCCGTCTTCCAGAATGAAGCCGACGCGCCGCATCGCCGTCCCCGGTCATGTCCGTATTCAACGCTTCTATGACATTTGCGACGCGCCTGTCGAGAGCTAGGGTCCGCCCGTCGAAACACGCCAAGGCGATATGCCGAAAGGACAGGACAATGGCCGAAGACAAGGGAACCGCGCTCGTCACGGGCGCATCGTCTGGCATCGGAGCGGTCTACGCCGACCGCCTCGCGGCGCGCGGCTTCGACCTCATTCTGGTCGCGCGCAACGAGGCCCGGCTGGCGGAGGTCGCGGCGCGGGTCGTCGCGCGTCACGGCGTCAAGGTCAGGACCCTGGCGGCCGATCTTGGCGCGGAAGACGGGCTGGCGAAGGTCGAAGCGGTCATCGACGAGGACGACACGATCTCCTGTCTCGTCAACAACGCCGGCTTCGGCAGCGCGGCCCCCATGGCCAGCGCCGACGTCCGCGAGATGCAGGCGATGGTGGCGATCAACATCGTCGCGCCCCTGCGCCTGACCTATGCGGCGGCGCGGACGTTCGTGGCGCGCGGCAGGGGCGCGATCGTCAACATCTCGTCGATCGTGGCGATCGGCCCGGAGCTGCTGAACGGCGTGTACGGCGGCACGAAGTCCTTTATCCTCGCCTTCAGCCATTCGCTCCGCAAGGAGCTTGCGGGCACGGGCGTCTCGGTGCAGGTCGTGCTGCCGGGAGCCACCGGAACCGAGTTCTGGGACACGGCCGGCCTGCCGGCGAGCAACCTGCCGACCGAATGGGTGATGTCGGCCGCCGACCTCGTCGACGCCGCCCTCGTCGGCCTCGAACGCGGCGAGTTCGCGACCATTCCCTCGCTGATGGACGCGTCGGAATGGGACGCCTGGGAAGCGGCGCGGGCGAAGATGCTGCCGCATCTGTCGAACGCCACGCCGGCGGAGCGGTATCGGGAAAAGGCGGAGCCTTAAGGCGCGCGCCGGACGACGCGCGGACGGCGGCCGCGCCCGCGAGGGTCCGCCCGATGGCCAGGGCTTTGTCGCCGCGGCGGAGACGGTCGAGCCAGAGAGCGCGGCGCGTTCGAGCCGCGCTCCGACGCGGCGGCGGGCGGCCAAAGACCGCAAAATCCCGCCGGCGCTCCTGCCCGGCGCGCGGTCGCGGATCGGCTGAAGCCGGCGTCAGCGCCTGCTGAGTTCGCGCTCGAGCCGGGCGATCCCGGGATCGTCCGGCCGCAATCTCGCCAGACTCCCCGCCTGCGCGCGGGCGCTCGCAAAATCGCGATTGCGCAGGGCCTCGTCGAGCGCGAGCGTCAACAGGTCGACATCGTTGGGATTGAGCGTCAGCGCCTGCGCCAGCGCGTCTTTCGCCTCGGACGCGCGGCCGAGCGAGCGCAGCGCGACGGCGTGAACATAGGCGTAGCGCGCCGCGCCGGGCGCGAGGCGGACGGCGGCGGCGAGTTCGGCCAACGCCTCGTCGTAGCGCTTCGCGCGCACGAGCGCGAGGCCATGGGCGTGGCGCAGGCCCGCGGACCCGGGCTGGCGGCTGAGCGCCTTGGCAAGAACCACGTCGGCGTCCGCCTCGCGGCCGAGCGCGCGATAGAGATCGGCGAGATTGATCGAAAGCGCCGCCGCCTCGGGGTTCAGCTTCAGCCCCGCCAGAAGCTCGGCCTCGGCGCCGGCGGGATCGCCGCGCCGCATCAGGAACGACGCGAGGTTCGCGCGGCCTTCGGCGCGGTCGGCGTTGAGGCGTTGCGCCGCCTCGAATTCGGCGAAGGCCGAGAGAAGCCGCGCGCGATCCGCGTCGCCGAGCGCCGCGGGAGGCTGGTCGGCGAGCAGCTCCGCGGCGGCGAGGCGCACGTCGGCGACCGGATCCGACAAGGCGGACGACGCCGCGCGCCAGCGCATGTCGAGCGGCGCGTCGGCGAGGCTGCGCGTCGCCTGCGCCCGCACGATCGGATCGGGATCGGCGAGCGCCTTGCGAACCGCCTCCTGCGTCGCGCGGGACGGGAACTGGCCCAGTTCCTCGAGCGCCGTCGCGCGCGCCAGTCCGGGCGCGGCGCTCGAGCCGGCGAGCGCGATCAGCGTTTCGCGCGCGGCGGGATCGCCGCGGCGGGCGAGGTGGAACGGTTCGGCCCAGCTCTGGAAACCCTTGCGGTCCGGCCCATGCCAGCGCTCGACCGCCTGGGCCGCCCAGCCTGCGCTCTTGTCGGCGTGGCAGTCGTTGCAGGCGTTCGGCGTTTCGAGCGCGACGGAGAGGTCAGGACGCGGAACACGGAAGGAATGGTCGTGGCGCACGTCGACCACCATATAGGTCCGCGCCGGCATGTGGCACGAGACGCAGTCCGGCGCGCCCGGCCCCGGCGCATGGCCGCTGTGCGACGCGCTTTCGAACTTTTCGGGGCTGTGGCAGGCGGAGCAGACGGCCGCGCCCGGCGCCGCGAGCTGCGTCGAATGCGGATCATGGCAGTCCGAACACACGACGCCCTTCGCATACATCAGGCTCTGCTTGAACGCCTGATCGTTGAACACCTCGTCCTTCATCTGCCCGTCGTCCTCGAACAGGCCGTCGGTCAGCAGCGCCTCGCGGTGCGTGTCGGCGAGCGGGCGGCCGGGACGCCAGTCCTCGGAAAAGATCCCGCGTCGCGCATGGCAGCGCGCGCAGGTCTCGACCTCGTCGCCGGCCGGGCGGGCGACGCCATGGGCCGGGCTGCCGGTCGCGGGATCCGGCGAGAAGTCCGGCGCGGGACGGCGCGCGGCGATCGACGCGAAGCCCTTGTGGGCGACGGAAGGGTCGCGGGCGCCCGACGCCCAGTCGACATGGCCCCGCCCCGGTCCGTGGCAGGCTTCGCAGCCGACGCTGATCTCGGAGAAGCGCGTGTCGAACCTGTCGGCGGCCGCGTCGTAATTCTTGGCGAGCGCGGTCGAATGGCATTCCGCGCACATGAAGTTCCAGTTCTGCAGCGGGCGCGTCCAGTGCAGCGGATCGGCGGCCGGAACAGCTTCTCCCGGATGCAGGAAGATCCAGCGCTGGCCGCCGTCCTTGCGCGCGCGCGCGTCCCACGCGAACGGCAGCGCCTGCCGGCGCCCGTCAGGAAAGGAGACGAGATATTGCTGCAGCGGGAAGACGCCGAACGTGTCGGAGATCTCGAACGTGGCGAGCGCGCCGTCGCGCCCCTGGGTCTCGACCATGAAGCGGTCGCCGTCGCGGAAGAACCGCGCGCTCGCGCCCATGTGCTCCGCGCGCTGGTCGTTGAAATTTCCGAGCACGGTCTCAGGCGTCGCGCGGGCCATCGCCTGCGCATGGTGGGAGGACGCCCACGCCCTGAACTGCGGCGCGTGGCAGGCGGCGCAGGCGTTCGAGCCGACATAAGCCGGCGGCGCGTCGGCGGCGCGCACGCCCTGGCCGCCGGCCGTGACGGCGTTCTCCGGGCCGGACGGCGCCTGGGCGTGCGCGCGCAGCGCCAGAACCCCGCCGGCGGCGGCGAGAAAGGCGAGGCTCAGCAGAGCCGCGCCTGCGCCGACGCGCCACTCGCCCGAACGCCGTCCCATGCCTGCCGTCTCCGCCGTCCCACGATCGGGATCCCCAACAGATAGTCCGAACGGCGGCGCAGGTCGACACGGCGAGCGCGTCCGTCGCGACCGGGCGGCGTTCGCCCGTCTCTCCGCGCAGGGGCGCCGGGGAGCCGCTCATCAGAGCGACCGGCGCCTTGTTCCGGAGCTGAAGGCCCAACGCCTTGCGCAGCCGTGGCGCCGGCGCGCAGGGCTCGCAGCCTTTCTGAGGGCGCGTCCTGAAGCATCGCCTTGTCCAGCGACAGGCCGGCGAGGCTCGTCCCCGGCGGGGACGGCGTCGGGTCCGCCCATGAGATGGCCGGCGCGGGCGAGTTCCGCTTCAAGTCGTCCCTCGTCTCACAGGCCGTCGCAGATGAAGGGATGAAAACGGTCACGCCGCGCCGGATCAAGCCGCTCGGCCGGCCGATCAGGCCCGCCGCACGGAGCGGACATGTCGGCCGTGAACGCCGCCGATGATCTCAGCCCCGCAGCCAGCCGATCCAGGCCGCCGCGAGGGCGAGCGCCAGAAGGGCGATCGGAAGGCCGACACGGGTAAACGCCCAGAACCCCACCGAAACGCTGTTCGCGCGGCCCTGCTCGGCGATGATGATCCCGGCCAGGCTGCCGAAAATCACCATGTTTGAGGAGAAGCCCGTTCCGAGCGCGATCGCCGCGCCGAGCGCGTCAGATTGGGGCGCCCCCTGAATAAACGGCGCAACCAGCATCACCGCGGGATTGTTGCCCACGACGTTGCTCAGCACCGACATCACCACCAGCAGGGAGAGCGGCTCGGTCAGGTCGAGGCCGATCCCCTTCAGGCTTTCCAGCACGTTTCCGGGCAAACCGGTCGAGGCGAGCGCCGCGTTGACGACGAAAAGCCCCATGAGCAGGAGCAGGAGATCGCCGTCGACGTGGCGCATCATGTCGGCGGAGGCGATGCGGCGGTTGAGGAGAAGGACGCTAGCGCCCGCCATCGCGATCAACATGTGGGGCCAGGAGCTGCACACGAACGCCGCAACCACGGCGAGGGTGACGAGGCCGGCCTTGACCGTCTCAAGCCGATTGAAAGGGGCGCTCGTCGACGACGCTCCGCCAGCGGACGCCGCCGGCGCCGGCGCCGGCGCGAGCGTCCAATTCCCGCGATAGGCGAACGCCACCACCGCCCAGACGATCGGAAGCGCAATGATCGCCGGCAACGCCGCCGCCCGCATGAAGCCGGTGAACGAAAGATGCAGCGCCTCTGCTGCGATCATGTTCTGCGGACTGCCGATCAGGGTTGCGGCCGAGCCGACGTTGGCGGCAAAACAGAAGCCGAGCATGAACGGCAGCGGGTTGAGCCCACGCGCAAGCGTGATGGCGACCAGCGCCGGCGTCATGGCCACCACCACCACGTCGTTGGTGAGCGCCGCCGACAGCGCGCCCGCCACGGCGATGAAGATGGCGAGCAGAGCCGGAGGCGACGCCTTGAGCTTGCCGACCCGATGCGCCGCCGCCTCGTAAAACCCGGCCGCGACAAAGGCCGACGAGACCACCATCAAGCCGAACAGGAGCCCGATCGCGCGATAGTCGATGGACTGCCATGCGGCGGCGGGCGAAATCGACCCGAGCGAAAGCAGCGCCATCGCGCCGAGGGTTGCGGCGCCTGTCCGGTCGACCTTGAATCCGGGCAGGCGGCCGAATCCCATCGCCACATAGACAAGCAGGAAAACGACGAGAATGATATACATAATGTGGGATCAGGCCCCTTTGGGCGGGGGCGCCTTGTCGGGCGCGGCCGGGTCGGCGCTGGCGGCATGGTAGTCGGCCCTGATCTTGGCGAGGTCGACGGTCGGCTCCGGCAGCTTCATGTGCAAATTTTCAAGAGTTTCAGCAAGGATCTGGGACACGGCGAGATTGCGGAACCATTTGTGATTCGACGGGATGACGTACCAAGGGGCATGGCTCGTCGAGCATTTCTCCAGCATCGCCTCATAGGCGTCGACGTATTCGTCCCACTTGGCGCGCTCGGCATAGTCGCTGTCGCTGATCTTCCACTGGCGCATTGGATCGTCGAGGCGCTCGGCGAAGCGTTTGAGCTGCTCCTCGGGCGAAATCCAGAGGAAAAATTTGAGAATTACGACGCCGTTGTCCACCAGCAGCCGTTCGAAGTCGTTGATCTGGTCGTAGCGCTTCGACCACACCGCCTTCGGCGCGAGGTCATGGACGCGAACCACCAGCACGTCCTCATAATGGGAGCGGTTGAACACTGCGATCCGGCCGAATCCGGGGACATGCGGATGGACGCGCCACAGGAAGTCATGCTCTTTCTCGGTCGTCGTCGGCTGCTTGAAACCGATGACGGAGACGCCTTGAGGGTTCATCGCCTGCATGACGTGCCAGCAGACGCCGTCCTTGCCGGCCGCGTCAATGCCCTGGAGCACGATCAACACCGCATGGCGCTTCTCGCCGTAGAGCAGCCGCTGCACGGTGGTGATGCGCTCAAGGTGGCGCGCCATCTCCCTGGCCGCATCCTTTTTGTTCTCATGCCCGCCATGCCAAGCTGGATCAAAGTCCTTGAGCTTGATCCGGGCGTTCGGTTCAGCGATCAGCTTCTTGCGATAGTCCATTCTCCGCTCCTCTTGCCCGTTTTGCGTCCTTGGCGCTCGTCCACGAGCGAGCTTGCGGATCACCTGCTACGTCAAACGGCGATGGGGGCGTCCCGCCGTGGAAGCAGGAGTGGGACGCAAGGGATCCTTCAGTTGATCGGCAGGGCGGACGCCGTCGCCGGCGCTGGCGACTTCGGGTCCGCAGTCAGCGTGTTGAAGACCATCTTCACGATGTCGGCAAGCACGGTCCAAACGGGCGCATAGGCCCACACGGCGCCGATCGGCGGCCACGGCGGCGCGGGAACGAGCAAACCGAAGGCGCCGGCGCCGCCACGATCCGGGCCGCGACGACGGCGATGAACAGCGGCGCGGACGGCCGGGGCGGCAGAATGTCCAACCGGCGCGCGCATGACGAAGAGCAGCAGATGGCCGCCCGCCAGGAACAGCATGGTCTGCGGAGGGCGCGGATCTATCGGCGTCCAAGCCACGAGCGGCCGGATCCTTCATCCATTCGATGCCGGGCATGACGAGGCCAAGGCTCTGCGCCGTCGCCATCAGGCCCATCAGGACGGAAGATACCAGAATCCGATGCATGTTCCAGCGCGCCGGCGTCGACGCCGTGCGCACGTCGTCAGAGGCGATGGTCATGATCGCCATCGTCATCGCAATGCGACAGCAGCCGTAGCAGCTCATTCGTTCAAGGATCTTTCGGGCTTTCTGGATCGTGTTGACGATGGCGGACGCCGGCGCCGTCATAATGCGCGCTGCGCGCGGCGTGTCCGTCGCGCCGCTGACGGCGACGCCGCAGTCGGCTTGCCTGAGCGCCGGCGCGTCGTTCACATCGGCGCCGGTCAGGTCGACGATGTGTCCGGTCTTCCGCAGGCTTCTGTCGATCTCGACTGTGTGCGCGCGGAAAACGCGCCCGAAGCCGTCCGCCCGTTCGACCGCTTGCGCCGAGCCGGGCGGAAGGTGATCCGGATCGGCGCCTTTGGGGAACATGTCGCCGCCGACGAGCAGATGGGCGCCGCGCCCGAGCTGCTGTTCCATCTGGCGACGGTCTTCTGGTTGATCCCATAGCGTTTGGCCAGCGCCCTGATCCGGGCTTGCCGAAGGGTCCCGCGCCTGTTTTGTGTCGCTCGCCGCGCCGCCTCTGTCGTGAGGCGCTCGCGTGTAGACCCTGGCCCATCGCGCATCCCGTCAATCCGAGAAAAAGATTGCGCCGTCAAAGTTCGGGAAACACATCGGCCGGCACGATGTCGGCGTCGACCGGACACGAGGTGCAAGGCCACATTCGCCCAAAGCGCGGGCGTGCGTCGGCGCCCCACCATGTCCGCAGGTTCACCGGGGAAGGACAGCCGCAGGTCGATGCGGTCCGCCACGGCATATGTCGGCCGGCGCGGACAGGCGGGCCCAAAATGGCGCACGACGGCGCAAGAAAGCCGTTTGATCGCCCGATGGAATCGAGCCGCGCAGAATAGCTTTTCAAAAGGGAAAAGCGGCCGGCTGTAGGCGCCAATCATGCGTCATGGAAAGCGTGGCGACGGATGGGAGCGTCTGACGGGAATCCGTAATGAAAGGTAGTTTTTAGAAATCGAACGCGGCGCTTGGCGCAAAATGAAAAAGCCCGCCAAGGGCGGGCTGTCTCATTGAAATCCATCAAGGATTTTGGTTGCGGGGGCCTGCAACCGCCTCAACTTGCTATTTCGAGCCGCAGCATAGTGATTCCCGCCAAGGCTAGGCAAGGGTCTGAATCACCATATGATTCGACCCTAGGTGTTCAGTCCCGGCATTTGATGGATTGGATTGAGGGTGAATCTTTCGGGTTCGCCTGTCCAGCATTTGCAGACGAACTCGTAGGGGGTGAGGCCCTTGAGGGTCTTGAGGCGCCGGGCGAAATTGTAGATGGCCACGAAGCTCTCGATATGGGCTTTGAGCTGGCCGTGGCCGTCGTAGTGGATGCGCTTGACGGCGGCTTCCTTAATGGTGCGGTTCATCCGCTCGACCTGTCCGTTGGTCTAGGGATGCTTCAGCAGAGCGTGATGGCTCTGTGCCTTCCGACTTGGCCGGCCGATCGGCGTGGCTCCGACCGTTGCCACCGTTTCGATGTCGGAGAGTCGATAGGCGACTTGGCGCATCACCAGTTCTGCTGATGCGCCTCCAAGGCGGTGGAGTTAATCTCCCAGCACTCGGGTCCGCAAAAGGATCATTGGGTGCGGGCTGCGATTTTCGGGGCCCGGGACGTCTCACTGTGAGTGATCCCATGCGAAACACCTTCCGACTGCTTTCCGGCCTGTGGCTCGGCGCGCTGGCGGCGATGCCGGCCTCGGCGATGCCGCTGGCGCCCTCCCCGGTGCCCGACGCCGCCATCGTGACCCCGGTCGCCCAGGGCTGCGGCCCCGGCTGGTGGCGCGGGCCTTGGGGCCATTGCCGTGACACCCCCTATACCGGCCGCGTGCCGGGCGGCGGCTGGGTCTACGATCTGCCCCCCTCCTACGGCTATTTCGGTAATGGCTGCCCGCCCGGCTATTGGCATGGCCCCTGGGGGCATTGCCGCGACACCCCCTATCATGGTCGGCTGCCCGGCGGCGGATGGCAGTGACCGCGCCCGCCGTCCCCTCTCTTTAAATCCAATAATCCGAGAGACCTCGACCATGAACCGCATCCTCATGGCCGCCCTGATGGGCGCGCTCATCATCGCCGCACCCGCCGCGCGGGCCCAGACCACCCCGCCGGCCGGCGCGCCGCCAGAGCCCCCCGCCGTGGAGCTCTACAGCGCGGCGGACGCCCAGGCGGTGCTCGACGCGCGCATTCTCGCGCTGAAGACGGTCATCACCCTGAGCCCCGAGCAGCAGAAGCTCTGGCCGCCGGTGGAGGCCGCCATTCGAGAGGTGGCAAAGCTGTCCGCCGCGCGCCGGGCGGAACGGGCCAAGGCGCCGCCGCCGGCCAATTTCGTTGAGATCCTGGAACGGATCGCCGATGCCGAGGCCGTGCGGGCGAAGGACATCAAGACGGTGACGGAGGCCCTGAAGCCCCTCGTCGCCACCCTCACGCCCGAGCAGCAGCGGCGCATCCCCGCCTTCCTCGGCCTGCGTGAGGGCAACGGACAGCCTCAGCCCACGGGCGAGATCTGGCTGTTCGAGGAAGAGAACTAGAGCGCGATCGAGGCAGTCTCACCCACCTACGCCTCAAGGAGGCTACCGTGCCTATATCCTTCCTGCATTCCAAGGGAGCCGAAGCGCCTATCAAGATCCCCGCCATCGGGCTCGATCTGTTCGTGCGGATGCCGCCGGCGGCGAGTTCCGGCGAATTCTGCTTCATCGAGACCATCAATGCCCCGGGCGCCGGGCCGCCCCGGCATCGACATAGGGAAGCGGAGATCTTCCGCGTCATCGAGGGCCGCTATCTCTATGAGGCTGACGGCCGGCGCTTCTTTGCCGAGGCGGGCGACGTGGTCAGCATTCCCGGTGGCGTGGAGCACGGCTTCTGCAATGTCACCGACAAGCCCGCGCGCCAGTACATCCTGATGGCCCCGGCCCTTGATGCGGCGGCCTTCTTCACCGAGCTGGCCGGGGTGATGCATGACGGCGTCCCCGACCAGGCGGCGCTCAACGCCTTCGGGCTGAAGTGGCACGTGGAATTCCTCGGCCCGCCGGTGAGCAAGAAAGACCAGCCCACGGCCTGAGGCCCCCGTTTTTGGGCCGTCTCCCGCGGCGCCCAGCCGCAATGGCGGTGCCGCGGGCCGGCCCGGCGTCAGCCTATCCATACGCATCAATAGGGGCATCATGACGGATCGCGTTCTCATTGTCGGCGCGGGGCCGGTCGGATTGACCATGGCGCTGGAGCTGGCCCGCTATGGCGTGCCGATCCGCATCATCGACAAGATCCCGGACGCCGAGCACACCTCGCGGGCGGTCGCCGTCTGGCCGCGCACGCTGGAGCTTCTCGACCGCTCCGGAGCGGCAGCCGACCTCATTCCTCTGGGCAACAAGGTCACCGTCGCCAACATCCTGTCGGGCGGGCGGCCCGTTGCCTCCTTGTCGCTCGATCAGGTGCCGTCACACTATCCCTTCGTGCTGATGGTGCCGCAGTACGACACCAAAACCGTAATGCGGAGTCGTCTCGCCGCCCACGGGGTGAAGCCCGACCTCGGCATCGAGCTGCTGGATTTCGAGCAGGATGAGGACGGCGTCTCGGCCCACCTGCGCTGGAGCGACGGCTCCGAGAGCACCGAGCGCTTCGCCTTCCTGGTGGCCTGCGACGGGGCGCACAGCGTGGTGCGCCACCGCCTCGGCCTCGAGTTCAAGGGCGACACCCTGGACCTCGACTGGACTCAGGGGGACTTCCACCTGAGTGGCTATCCCTTCCCCCTCGTCGCAGATGTCGATCTTCGCTCACCCGGACGGACCGATGCTGTTCTTCCCCATGGGGCCCGATCGCGCCCGCATCATCACCAGCCTCGGCCCGACGACCGGAAAGCCCGCGGTGCCGCTGGACCAGGACGCCTTCCAGAAGGTGCTCGATGCGCGCGGCCCAGGGGGCATCACGCTCACCGGGACGGTCTGGATCAGCGCCTTCCGCATTAATGAGCGGCAGGTCGGCGGCTATCGGTCCGGGCGGGTCTTCCTCGCGGGAGACGCGGCTCATATCCACAGCCCGGCCAGTGGGCAAGGCATGAACACCGGCATGCAGGACGCCGTCAATCTCGCCTGGAAGCTGGCGCTGGTGAGCCGCGGCATCGCCGCCGCCCCTGCGCTCCTGGGCAGCTATGACCCCGAGCGCCGCCCGGTGGGCGCGCAGGTGATCGCGGCGTCCGGCCGGATGACGCGGATGGCCACGCTGTCGAACCCGATATTGGAGCATCTGCGCGACGTCGCGATCCATATGCTGCGGGGGCTCACGCCAGTGCAACGGGCCATGACCGGGCAAATGGCGGAGGTCTCCATCGGCTATCCGCACAGCCCGCTCAACGGCCCCTCCCAGGGTGAAGCGAAGGCAGGCTCGCGGGTGCGGCCGGTGGCGGGGGAGGCGCCGTTCGGGGCAGGCGAGACGCCGCTGTTCACCGCGTGCGGCGGTGCCGGCGCGGCCGAACTCGCCGCGCGCTTTCCCCAGCTTGTGGCCGCGGCGTCGCCCCGATCTGACGGCGGAGTAATCCTGTCGCTGGTCCGGCCGGACGGCTACCTTGCTGCCCAGGCGGAGGATGCGGACTGGCAGGCGCTCGTGCCCTATCTCCAGCAGATCGGGGCGGAGCGGTGAACGCCCGTCGCATGAAACCATCCCCAAATGGCCGCGGCGGGCGAAACGACCGCCCGCTTCACAGCTGAAGGACCTGCGATGCCCCGGTTCCTCGATGCGGAAGAGCTTGACCTGCTGGCCATTGGCGCCTGGATTCTCGGGACCGGCGGCGGCGGATCGCCCTATGCCTCCCACCTCGTCGCCCGGCAATTCTATGAAGACGGCGGCCTGATCGCCCTTCTCGATCCCGACGAACTCGCTGACGACGACGTTGTCGCCGTGGTCTCGACCATGGGCGCGCCGCTGGTGTTCCAGGAGCGGATGACCGATGCCGCCTTCGCCTTGAAGCCGGTGCGGGTCATGGAGGCATTCCTCGGCCGGCCGTTCCGGGCGGTGATGACGGTGGAGATCGGCGGCTGCAACGCCTTCCAGCCGCTTCTCGTCGCCGCGGCATCGGGCCTGCCGGTGGTGGATGCGGACGCCATGGGGCGGGCTTACCCGGAGGCCCAGATGCAGACCTTCTCGATCGCCGGACTGGATATGGTCCCGCACGTCGTTTCCGACATCCGCGACAATGACGTCATCATCCCCACCGCGTCCGGCTGGCATGAGATGGAGAGGGTGCGGCGCAGGGTGTGCACGGAATACGGATCGGTCGCGACCACCTGCCAGGCCCCGCGCACCGGGGCGGAGGTGAAGCGTCACGCGGTCCTGCGCAGCCTGTCGCACGCCATCGCTTTGGGACGCGAGGTGCGCCGCGCGAAGACGGCCCATGAGGACCCCGTCGAGGCGACGGTGGCCGCCGCCGGCGGGAAGCGGCTCTTCACCGGCAAGGTGATGGATGTGCAGCGGCGCACGACAGAGGGCTTCCTGCGCGGCTCTCTCAGCCTGGCCGGCCTTGGTGACGATGCCGGCGCATGCTTCGACATCGCGTTCCAGAATGAGTTCACCATCGGCCGGCGCGATGGCGCGGTGATCGTCACCACGCCCGACCTGATCTGCGTGCTGGACAGCATCTCGGGCGAGGCCATCGGCACGGAGAGCCTGCGCTACGGCCAGAGGGTCACGGTCCTCGCCCTGCCGTCGCAGCCGATCCATCGCAGCGCGGAGGGGCTGCGGCATGTCGGCCCGCGCGCCTTCGGCCATGACGTGGACTTCCACAGCGTCTTCGGGGAGGAGCCGGCATGAGCCGCATCGGGATCGACGTCGGCGGCACCAATACGGATGCCGTCCTGTTGGAGGGCGGCAAGGTGCTCGCCGCGCTGAAGCGGCCGACCACCGCCGATGTCGCGGACGGCGTCCGCCGGGCGCTGGTGGATCTGGTCGCCGCAGCCGCCGGCCATCCGGCCCTCGGACGGATCGAAGCGGTGATGATCGGCACCACGCATTTCACCAATGCCGTGGTGGAGCGCCGCCATCTCGACCGCGTGGCGGCGCTGCGCATCGGCCTGCCCGCCAATGCCGGCTTGCCGCCCTTCAGCGGCTGGCCGAAGGACCTCGCGGCGGCCATGCGGGGAAGCATCCACATGGTGGCGGGCGGTCACGAATATGACGGGCGGGTCCTGGCGCCGCTTGATCGCGCGGCCGTGCGGCGCGAGGCGCAGCGCCTCGCGGAGAGCGGCATCAGCTCGATCGCCATCACTAGCGTGTTCTCGCCGCTCACCGATGAATGCGAGCGCGAGGCCGCGGACCTCGTGCGGGAAGTGATGCCCGCGGCGCGCATCACGCTTTCCCATGAAATCGGCCGCATCGGCCTGCTCGAACGGGAGAATGCGGCGCTGCTGAATGCCGGCCTTCAGGGCCTCGCGCAGCGCACCACCGCCGCCTTCGTGCGGGCGCTGCGAGACAGCGGCATCGCGGCGCCGCTGTACCTGACGCAGAATGACGGCACCATCGTGCAGGCGCCGGTGGCGGAGCGCCATCCCGTCTATTGCTTCGCCTCCGGTCCCACCAACAGCATGCGCGGCGCGGCCTTCCTTTCGGGCCTGACCGATGCGCTGGTGGTGGATGTGGGCGGCACGACCACCGATGTGGGCAGTCTCAAGGGCGGGTTTCCGCGCCAGGCCAACGCGATGGTCGAGATCGGCGGGGTGCGCACGCTGTTCCGCATGCCGGACCTCATATCCATCGGCCTCGGCGGCGGCACCGAGATTGCCGATGACGGCCGCCGGATCGGCCCGGGCAGCGTCGGCTTCCGGCTGCTGGAAAAGGCGCTGTGCTTCGGCGGCGACACGCTGACCGCCACGGACATCGCGGTCGCGGCCGGACGGATCGCGCTGGGAGAGCCGGGCCTCGTGGGCAGGCTCCCCGGCCCTCTGGTGGCCGACAGCCTCCTGCACATGGAACGCATGGTTTCCGAGGTGGTGGACCGCATGAAGACGGATGCGGCGCCGGTTCCTCTCATCGCGGTGGGCGGCGGGAGCTTTCTGGTGCCCGATCGCATGGAGGGCGTCTCGCAGGTGGTGCGCATCGAGCACCATGCGGTGGCCAATGCCGTGGGCGCCGCCATCGCCCAGGTGAGCGGCGAGGTGGACCGCATTTTCTCCGGTGTCGAGCGCGACGCGGCGCTCGAGGACGCGCGCCGGGAGGCGACGCGACGGGCCATCGAGGCCGGCGCCGACGCGAATAGCGTGCAGACGCTCGACATGGAAGACATCCCGATCGCCTATCTACCCGGCAATGCGCGCCGCGTGCGCGTGCGCGTCGTCGGGGAGATCGCGCGGCTCGCCGGATAGCGCAGGGGGACGGTTGGCCGGAGAGCGCCGATCGCCCGAGCGGCCCCTTCATTCGTCCAGCATGTTCCGATCTGACCTGAGTACAGGAACCGCAAATGCATAATGATCTCAGGGAAGCGACACCGGATGGGCAGGGCCCGGCTGGCCGGCGCGTGTATCGCGAAGCCTCGCCCACGGAATTGATCTACATCGCCACGCGCATGATCGTCGTGAGCCGCAGCAGAATCTCAGGCACGATCGGCAGGGCGCAGTTCGAGGCGGCCGTTGCGCAGCTGGAGGCCCGCTATGGCATCCTGCGCTCTGTGGTCGAGGACGGGCGTTTCGTGGCCCGGTCCGATGACCGCTCCGCGATCGAGGCCTGGTTGCCCACCGATGGCTGCTCCGCCGAGACCCTGTACGCGCAGTTGCTGAACGCCGACCTCGATACCGGAAAGATGCTCTATGCCATTCACGTCATCGCCGCCGATAACGCGCTCGATGTCTTCATGCTCACGTCCCACGCCATCACTGACGCGACATCGCTGATCGAGCTGCATTCCTGTCTCGCCCACATGTGCGATTGCGTCGTGCGCGGCGAGGCCCCGGCCCTCGGCGTGCAGCCGTTCCCGACCCCGGTCGACGACGCGGTGAGCCGCAGCCTGGCTGCGCTTGGAACGGATGCGCCGCCGTCTTCCTATTCCGGAGCGTTCGCCGAAATTCCCGTGCCCGCGCCCTATGATGGCGGCCCCGTGACCCATCAGCTCGAACGCGTCGTGATCGGGGCGGAGGCGATGCACCGGATCAAGGAGGCGAGCCACGCGACCGGCTCGTCCGTGCATGCGCTGCTGCTGGCCGCGCTCGCGCTCGCCATACGGGACGTGGCGGACGGATATCCGCGTCAGATTCTCATGCGGTCATCGGTCGACATGCGCCGGCGGCTCGAGCCCCGCGTTTCTCCCGAACTGGTCTTCACGGCCATCACCGGACACATCACGCCCGTCCCGGATCTCGACCAGCCCATGACGGAGATCGCCCGCTTTATCTTTGAGGATATCCATCAGGGGCTGGAAAACGGCAGCATCTTTCACGACTACATCAACTATCCGCGGGCATTCGGCAGCCCACAGCAGGCGCCGGTCGCCATTAATGTTTCCGACATCCAGACGGTGCGGTTTCATTGGCCGGTCGAGCGACTGGCCGTGACCGGATTCGAGTATGCCTTGGGCTGGATGAAGAAATTCCCCAACGTCTCCGTGTCGGTCTACGACGGCACACTGATCGCCAACATCGTCTATGTGGAAGAGTTCGCCACTCCGGCGACGATCCGCGCCATCTCGGACGGCTTCGTCCGAAGGCTCGATACGGTCTGAGGACAATAGAAGCCCTCCGCCGCCGAGCGCGGCGCAGGTGCGTGCGATCACGCCCCCTTTGCGGTGAGCGGCAGGTAACGTGGCGTCCAGATCTTGGCGCGGATGCGCGCCTCGATCTGGTCGACGCTCGCGCCGGGAGCGTGGCCTTCCTTAGCGGAAAGATCACCGGCCGATCGTTGCACTCGGCCAAGGCGCGGACGACCGGCTCGCCAAAGGCGCCGGCCTGGCCGGAAACGCCGATGAGCACGGTGGGCCGTGCATTGCGCACGACGTCGAGAAGATCGATCCTGCCGGGATGGTCGAGCGACCAGCCAGCGACCGCCGCCCGCGCCTGCGCGAACGGCGCCTGGAACGGCGCGAGGCCGGGCATGCTTTCGGTCAAAAGCCCATCGCGGTCGACCATGAAGAAGCGCGCCGCCGCTTCGCTTTCCGACAGGCCGACGTCGCACATGGCCGTGCGAATCAGGCTGGCGATGCCGCAGCCGGCGGAGCCTGCGCCGAACACGGCCACACGCTGCTCGGCGAGAGGGACGCCGGTGACATTGATGGCCGCCAGCAAGGTGCCAGTCGCCACCGCCGCCGTGCCCTGCACGTCGTCGTTGAAGGTTAGGAGCCGGTCGCGACAGCGTTCGAGGAGGCGTGTCGCGTTGGCCTTCGCGAAATCCTCCCACTGCAGCAGCACGCGCGGCCAGCGCCGGATGACGGCGGCAACGAAGGCCTCGATGAAGTCGTCATACTGCTGGCCTCGGACGCGCTCGTGGCGCCAGCCCACATAGAGCGGATCGGCGAGGCAGTCGGCATTGTCGGTCCCGACATCGAGCAGGATCGGCAGGGTGGTGGAAGGATGCAGGCCGCCGCAGCCCGAATAGAGCGCAAGCTTGCCGATCGGAATGCCCATGCCGCCCGCGCCCTGGTCTCCGAGGCCCAGGATGCGCTCGCCGTCGGTCACGACGATCGCCTCCACCGCATCGAAGCGCGGGTGGGCAAAGATCTCATCGAACCGCGACATGTGTGGAATGCTCAGGAAGAGCCCGCGCGGCTTGCGATAGAGACGGCTGAATTGCTGGCAGCCGGCGCCGACGGTGGGCGTGTAGACGATCGGCAGCAGCTCCTCCAGGTTCCCGACCGGCGTCGCGCTCGGCTTCCGAGAAGGCAGTGCCCTTGTTGAGCTGCGGATCGGTCAATAGCTCGTATCCGCTGCGCGCGGTTGTCATCGACGGGACGGTCGCCTCAGTCATAAAACATCCCTAAAACATTGCGGTGCGCGCGCCGTTCGCGCCAGGTTCACGTGTCTTTGGGCAGCCATCGGCGGTCGCTCGCGCAGGGCCATGCTTCACCGATCGGCGCCGGAGGCCAACTGTCCCCGCGCGGGCCGGCCGCCGTTCCGGCATGCGAGAGGCGCGGACGCTCCTCGCTTCGCGGCTCATCCGCCGGCCTTCGCCGGGGATGGGGCATGCCGCAGCTCGATGAAGGTGTCCGGCCCGCAATGCAGCGTGTTGCGCGCATAATACGGCGGCACCTGCATGTCGAACTGGGCGTGCCCGTGGCCGACATCGCTGCGCAGCAGGTCGGTGCGGCTGGCGACGTCGAGGCGCAGGCGCTCGCCCGGCTTCAGCACCACGGGCTGCGGCGTGAGGCTGAAGCGCAGCGTCACCGGCACGCCCGGAGTGAGGGGCTCGGGCGTGTCGATGTCGATGGCGATCTCGGTCGCGGTGGAGCGCGCCGCGTCGATCCTGCGGCAGGCGGGACGGATCGCGCCCATGGAAAGGATCTGGTAGGTGCCGTCCACCGCCACGCGGCCGGTGCGGGCCACCACGTAGGAATCGATCTCGTTGGAGCTGAAGGAAAGGCTCAGGGTCACGGGACCGGTCAGCTCCGTCTCCTCGTCGATCGGCATCTCGAACGTGAGTCGCTGGGTCTCCACCTCGTCGAAGCCCGCTGCGACGATGGCGCCGAGGGGCACCGCCGCCCACTGATTGGTCCCGGCTGCGCCCGGGGCACGGTGCAGGCGATGCATGTCCGCGTCCGCGCCGCCGGAGGCCGGGTAGAGGCGCAGCGCCGTGCTGCCGGGAAGCGGCCAGTCCGCGACGTCGCAGAAGTCCTTCGCCCCTTCCCGCCAGTAGCGCACCCGTGGCTGCGCGGCGTAGCCATTATCCGTGCCGTAGACGAGGTGGTCGAAGAAGGCGAGCGCCTCCAGCTGCCAGGCATAGACCGGCAGGTCGTAGGCCGCCGGCCCGATGATCAGCCACCGCTTATCCTTCGGCGTGCCGGCATTCTCGAACAGGTCGTAGGCGCCGAACTGGTGCAGGTTGAGGTAGCCGGGATTCTGCACCACCACGAACGGCACCTTGATGTCGCCCAGCGCGCCCGATGGCCCTTCCGGCAGGATGCTCGCCGCCCGCGTCTTGCCATCGAGCATGAAAGAGGCGAACCGCCGGCGCGTCTCCAGCGTCGGCGTCATCCGCTCGAACCCCTTCATGATCCGCGACATTCGCTTCTTCAGCTGCGGCCACCACAGGTGCTTCAGGGGCGAGTTGGTGATGTGGCTCATCACCGCGCGCAGGAGCGGCGGGACGGCGAGCTTGAACTGGAAGGGCGTGAAGTTCGCCCCCATCCACAGCGCGAAGAAATCGGGCTGGGGGGCGCCGCCGAACATGGCGATGTGGCGGAAATAGTCCGTGCACATCTCGTTGGTGAAGAAACCCTTCAGCGCCGGCGGACGAAGGCGGGCCACCTGGGGCTGGGTAAGCCCGTAATAGGAGGCGCCGAACAGCACCACCTGCCCGTCGCACCAGGGCTGGGCCGCGGCCCATTGGATGACCTTGGCGTGGTCCTCCACGTCGGTGTCGTTGAGATAGACGGCGTCCTCGCCGCCCGAGCGGCCCATGCCGCGGCGGGTGACGATGACGTGGGCATAGCCCCGGTCCGTGAAGACGGACGGGCTGCCGGTCTCGTTGTTGCCCGTGGGCGCGCCCGCGGCCTGCACCTCCTTGGAGTAAGCCGCGAAGGCGATGACCGCCGGATACCGGCCCGGCGCCTTGGGCACATAGACATCGGCCGCCAGCGAGACGGACGGAGCGGCCTCGATCATCTGGTCCGCAAGGATGCGGCAGCCGAGCCCTGACCTCGCAGCAGGACCGGGCGTCCAGCCCGCCAGCTGCGGGCCGAACAGGCCGCCTTTCAGCGGGATGAGATTGTCCCAGAAACCCGGTTTCCCGTTGTCGGCGGTCATGTGCGTTCTCTCCCGTCTCGGGCTCGCCGCGCCAAGTCATGGCGCGGGGCGTCCTACAATTGAGAGATGTCGAGGCCGGTCTTCTTCTGCGCCGCCAGCCGCATCTCCCGTACGACCCATTTCTGCTTGTCATCCGGGATGAAGAAGCCGCCAATGCCGGACGAAAACAGCAGGTCGAAGACCCGCTCCGTCACCTGGGCAAGCGCCTGCCCGATGTCCTGGCCGGCCTCGGGCTTCGGGGGCACCATGATGACGATGGTGTCCTCCAACTGCTCGATGATCTCGATCTTGAAATCCGGGCCCGGCGTGTAGCCGAATTCCGCGCAGACCACACCGACGGGGTCGGCGACGAGCCGCGCGCGATAGTCCGGATCTGTGGCGATGCGCTCGTAATTCTTCTCGACGAAGTCGGCATTGCTCATGATTTTTCCCTTTCCGCGCGGGCGGCATTGCGCAGGGCCAGCAGCTTGAATTTGGCGGCGACCGGGACCAGCCAGATGAAAAGGCCCTGGCTGGACCACAGATCCATCTGGTTGAGCGCCGTAGCCGGCGGCGGCGATTGCGGATCGCGGGCGGGCGGGATGGTGAAGTAAACCCGGTCCCGACGTTGCACCACCACCTTGACCTTGACCCCGGCTGGCACTTCCACGCCCATGGTCTTGAGCGCCGCGACGGGGTCGCTCTCCACCTGCGCGGCGAACGCGTCATCACTCCAGACGCGCCGTGTCAGCTCTCGTTCGAAATCCCCGGACATGGACGTCTCCTCCATCCCGCTTCGGTTGCTCTGCGCCGGAGCGAAGGCGCCCCGACGATGTCTTGGCGACGCTCAAGGCTCGCGATTGATGATGAGGAAGCTCGGGCCCTGATGCGCGAGCGCGCGGGACAGGACATCGCCGACCTCATGAAAATCGGCGATCGTCTCGACGCGCGCGCCGAACCCCTCGGCGATCTTGCGCATGTCCACGTTCGGGTCGGCGAAGTCCAGGCCGACGAAGTGCGTGGTCTCGATGGTCGTGCCCATCACGTTGCACCACAGGTCCTTCAGCAGCCGGTACTCGTTGTTCACGAAGCACACGAAGATGGACGGGATGGAATATTTCGCCGCCGTCCACAGTGCGTGGATCGAGAACAGGCTTCCTCCATCGCCCACGAAGCAGGCGGCGTGCCTGGCCGTCGCGAGACCGATGCCGACGCCGAGCGGCATGGCCCAGCCCAGCCCGCCGCCGCGCGGCGAGAAATGCACGTTCCGGAAGCCGAGCCGCACCGCCATTTCCTGCACGATGGCGTCCTCGGACGAGCCCTCGGTGATGACGTGGGTGGATCTGTCGAAATGGCGCAGCACGGCGAGAATCAGGGCATCGCTCGCGTGCAGCCCGGACGCGGGATATTTGGCGTCCAGACCCGCCTCGTCGATCGTCCGGGGGACGGTCGACGCCGCGTCGGCGCCCAGGGCGGAGGCCAGCGCGTCCAGCGTGGCGTTGATGCCGCCGAGCACTGCCATGTCGCACGGAAAGTCGAAGCCGAGCTGGCTCGCCGCCGGCGCGATCTGGATGACCTTGAGTTCCGGCGGCAGCGCCTGGAGCCCGTCATAGGTGAAGCTGTCCACCTTCTCGCCGATCAGCAGCATGGTATGGTAGCGGCCCAGCGTCTGGTTGATCGCCTTCGTGGTGGGCGGAAGCTGGCCGCGGAAGTAGGGGTGCAGCGGATCCACCGTGCCCTGCACGTGGAAGGGGGCGGCATAGATGTCCGCGCCGAGCGCCGTCGCGATGCGGCTCACGGCGTCGATGCCATGTGCGGCGCCCACGGCATAGTCGGCGACGATGGCGAGCTTGCCTCTGGGAACCGCCTTCAAGGCGGCGGCCACCTCATCGGTGCCGCGCGGCACGGCATCCTCGATGATGCGCGTCGTCTTGAATGTCGTGTGCGCCGTCTCCTCGAGCATGAAGTTCATGGGGATGGAGAGGAAGACGGGGCCGGTCGGCTGGAGCCGGGCATGGAGGTGGCAGCGCTGCAGAGCGACGGCGAGATCGTCGGTGCGCGTCACCTCGTAGGCATATTTGGTGGCGGTTTCCGCCAATTGGGTATTGGGCGCGCCCAGCACCGGATTGTGGATGAGGAAGCGGGAATCCTGCTGGCCGTTGATCACCAGCAGCGGCACGCCGGACATGAGCGCGTTGCGCATGTTGAACATGCCGTTGGCGAGGCCCGGATAGGTGTGAAGGCTGACGATGGACGGCTTGCCAGAAATCAGCGCGTAGCCTGCGGCGATGCCGACCGCGCTCGATTCATGCAGCGACAGCACGTAGGTGGCCTTCGACGCGGCCACGGCCGCGAGGAAGGTGGTCTCCGTCGTCCCAGGATTGCCGAAGACGAAAGGAATGTCGTACGTCTCAAGGAAATCCTGGATGAGCTCGCCACCGGTCCGGGTCGTCATGTTCCCTCCAAGAAGATAAGGCTGCTTCTGTGGTCGGCGCAGCGCCGGGGGCGCCGCCGTCTTCAGCCCTCGCATCGCAGCTCGGGCTTGCCGGAGACCTGTCCGCGCTCCATCCAGTGCGCGCATTTTGTGGTGCGCCCGATCCCCGGGTTTAAGGCGTTGCAGGGATCGAGCGCCTTGAAATGCCCGACCATCGCGGGCTTCGCGAAATAAAGATGCCCCACATTGTGCTCGGCGGGATATTCGGCGCCGCGCCCATCGAGCAGCTTCCACATGGCCTGCTCGATCTCCTCGCAATTGCCGCCCTTCGCCACGATATAGTCCTGGTGGAAGACGTGGCAGAAGAAGTGCCCGCAATAAAGCTTGCGGATCAGGTGCCTGTCGATTTCCTCGGGCAGCGTCTCGAACCAGTTCCCGTCGTTGCGGCGCAGCGCGATGTCGAGGGCCACGATGTCCTCCACCTCCTTGTCGTGCACCGCGCGGTAGCGGATCGCGGCGCCGGCGGCGGCGAAGCGATGGAGGAAGGCCTTGTCGCCTTCATCGGGCGTGCACTCGAAGTAGTCGCCGGACGTCGAGGGGAAGATCGACTTGAGGTAGGCGCGCGCCTCGCCGATCCCCTCATCGCCCATCTTCAGAAGCAGATAGTGCGCGAAGCGATCGCGGTAATCGGTCATGCGCTTGGGCAGATGCTTCGGGAAGAGATGGCTCAGGACCTGCAGCATCTTGGCGCTGAGATTTTTCGGCAGGAAGCTGAAGCGCCGGCACAGATTGTCGAATGCTGCCTGAAGGGCAAACAGCCGCGGGATCATGTCGGCGCCGAGAGTGTGGATCACCAGGAAGGTGTCCTTGCCATAGACCTCAGCACAATTGAAGGAGTCCTTGTGCATGTACTCGCCCTCGATGGGCAGCGTCTTGAAGCTCTGAAGGATATGGCGGCGGATGCCTTCGAGCTCGCCGGTGTCGTTCGAGCCGATATAGAAGACGACCTCCTCCTTCTCTTTCGGGAAGGTGTCGAGCCGCACCGCCATGAGCATCACTTTGCCGGCGCTGCCGGATGCCTCGAACAGGCGGCGCGGATCGGCATTGAAGCGGGACGGCGTCGCCGCCTCCACGTCACGCACGTGGTCCGCATACTCATGGTCGGAAGCGGCGCGCGAGGGATCGTTGACGATATCGGCCGGCGTGAACTGGCCCTTCTCCAGCCTTTCGAGGATGGTCTCCGGGTCGTTGCCCAGCGCGATGCCCAGGTGATTGACGAGATGCAGCCCGCCGGCCTCATCCAGCCGCGCGAAAAGGGCGAGCTGGGTGAAGGCCGGGCCACGGTGGATCAGGGCGCCGCCGGAATTGTTGCAGATGCCGCCGAATACCGATGCGCCGATGCAGGACGAGCCGATCACCGAGTGCGGCGCGCGACCGATCTTGTCGAGGGCCTTCTCCAGGTGGAACAGGGTCGCGCCCGGCAGACACACCACCTGCGTTCCGTCGTTGATGAGGTGAAGCCCTTCGATGCGCATGGTGTTGATGAGCACCACGCCGCGGTCGTAATCGTCCCCGTCGGGGGTCGACCCGCCGGTGACCCCGGTGTTGGCCGACTGCATGATGACGATCTTGTCCGCCGCGACGCAGGCCTTCAGCACGCGCCATTGCTCCACCAGCGAGCCGGGCCGCACCACGGCCACCACCGGCCCGCTGCCGAACCGGATGCCGGTGCGAAAACGCCGCGTCGCCTCCGGGTTCGTCAGGACATGCGCGTGCCCCACGATGTCCTGAAGATCCGCGATGAGGACCGCGTCATCGCCGGGCGCCTTTCGCGCGGCAGCCTCGCCGTCCGGCACCGTCAGGTCGAGAAAGGCGGCATCCATGGCATCCGCTCCCCTTTACGTGGGTTTTGGCTACGGGCGTGTTGAGAAAAGCGAATTGGTCTGGTGGTTGCGTCCGGACGAACAACAGTGCTCGCCAGAACTTCGGAAGCAGCACTCAATCATACCATATGCTTGAACGTGGCAGTGGGAGAGTTTGGCTCAACCTCCCGCCTTGAGTCGTCTCAAGCAGGGCTCAAGCCGCGGGCCAGGCGGTGGCGACCTCGATGAGGGACGGCTTGCCTGCCTTCAGCGCGCCGGTGAAGGCGGCAATGAAAGCGTTGTCGCTGTCCACCCGCACCGCGTCCACCCCATAACCCTTGGCGATGGCGACGAAGTCGATGTCCGGCACGTCGAGGGCGGGCACCTCCTCCGCCTTCAGCACGCCGGCGAACCACCGCAAGGCCCCGTAGGTGCCGTTGCGCATGATGACGAACACCACGGGCACCTTGTGCCGCGCTGCTGTCCACAAGGCGGTGACGCTGTAATTGGCCGAGCCGTCGCCGATGAGCGCGATCACCTGCCGGTCCGGCTCGGCGAGCTGGACGCCCACGGCGGCCGGCGTTCCGAAGCCGAGACCCCCCGCCGCGCCGAAATAGTAGCTTCCCGGATGCTCCCAGCGCATCCGCTCCCACATGGCTTCGATGGTGGAGGTGGATTCGTTCACATAAATAGCGTCGCGCGGGGCGAGCTCGTCCATCAGGTCGAGGACTCGCTCGGGAGCGAGGGGCTTGGACCCGGGCGCTGCGCGCGCCAGCGCCGGCCGCGCCGCCTCGGCGACGGTGTCGGCCAGCGCCGCGAGGATGAGGCCGACGTCCCCGACGATCGCGTCGCCCATGGGGCGCGCGGCCTCGTCTGGATCGCAGGTGATGTGAACCAGCTCCGCACCGGGTGGCAGCAGGGGGCCGGGCTCGTACTGGTGATAACGGAACACCAGCGCCCCGGGCGCCAGCACCAGATCATGGCCTTCAAGCTGAAGGGAGATGTCGGCCATGCTGGCGGTCAGAAGGCCGCGGAAGTTCGGGTGGGTGGTGGGAAAGGGGCAGCGCGGCGCCGAGGGGGCGACCCACACCGGCGCTCTCAGCCGCTCGGCGAGGCGCACCGCGTGCGCGTTCGCCCGCGCCGCGTCCACATCCGGTCCGAGGACGATGACCGGATTGGCGCTGCGATCGAGACGCGCAGCGAGCGCCGCCGCAGCGCCCGCATCGAGCGCGCCCGCAGCTGAAACCTTGCGATCCAGAAGCCGCAGGGATTCCGGCTCGGCGGCCTTGTCCCAGTCGTCATAGGGAATGGAGAGGTAGACCGGCCCCGGCGCAGGCAGGGTCGACAGGTGCAAGGCGCGGCTCATGGCAAGCGGCGCGTCCTCGGCGCGGGTGGGCTCGCAGGACCACTTCACCAGCGGCTTCGGCAGCGTGGTCGCGTCGATGTTGGTCAAGAGCGGCTCGATACCCATCATGGCGCGGGTCTGCTGGCCGGCGGTCACCACCAGCGGCGTGTGGGCGTTCCAGGCATTGGCGAAGCCGCCCATGGCGTTGCCGGTGCCGGCGGCGGAGTGCAGGTTGGCGAGCGCGGTGCGGCCCGTGGCCTGAGCGTATCCGTCGGCCATGCCGATGGCAGCGCCCTCGTGCAGGGCGAGGATGTAGCGGAAGTCGGACGGGAAATCCTCAAGGAAGGGCAGCTCGTTCGAGCCGGGATTGCCGAAGACGGTGCTGATGTCGTGCCGGCGCAGCAGATCGTAGGTCAGGTCGCGCACGGTCGTCATGATCGCCTCTGGAATGTCCCCGGCGGCCGCTGACGGGCCGCTCGGCAGTGATCGATAAGGCTGGACCCTATTTCGTTCCCAGCGGGGCCGCATCGACAGAAGTGGTGATGGGCCTTGCCTTTCGCCCCGGCCCCTCTCGCCGCCTCATGGCGATCGGAATCCATCATCCGATGGCGGACCGAACAGCCTCCGGCGAGATCGGAATGTGCCGGAGCCGCGCGCCGACCGCGTTGAAGATGGCATTGCCGATGGCCGGACCGACCACCGTCGCGGGCGGCTCGCCGAGGCCCACCGGCGCCTCGGCGCTGTCGATGAAGCTGATGTCCATCTCCGGAACGTCGCTCATGCGCAGCGGCGTGTAGCTATCGAGATTGGTGTCTTTCACCTGACCCTGCTCGAACACGGTTCCCTCGTGCATGGCCATGCTGAGGCCCCACAGAGCCGCGCCCTCGACCTGCGCCCGCGCGCCGTCGGGATCGACCACGGTGCCGGCATCGGCGACGAGCGTCTTCTCCACCCGGACGGCGCCTGTGGGCCGGTCGACGTGGACCCGCGCCACGCAGGCGATCCAGGTCGGCATGGTCCGTTCCTGCCCGAAGCTGGTGGCGAGCCCCAGCGCGGTATCGGCGGGGAGCGGGGCGCTCCAACCGGCCCGGGCGGCGGCTCGCCGGACGACCTCCGCCTGCCGCAGCGCGCCGCCCACCGCGTTCGGCGCCGAGCCTGCGTTCCGCCCCTTTGCGTCGAGCAGCTTCAGCCGGAAGGCGACCGGATCGAGCCTGGCATGGTGGGCCGCTTCGTCCATGAAACTTTCCAGCGCCCAGTTGGTCCAGCCCGGCCCCACCGAGCGCAGCCAGCCCGGGCGGAATGCGGTGTTCGCCAGATCGTTCGAGATGGCGCGCACCTTCTGTGCGCCGACGCTGTGCCAATGGTCGGCGCCGGAGATGGAAAACGGATCGTACGGGACGCCGTTCGCCCCCTTCGGCATCAAGAATGGCGTCATGACCTGCGAGGGCCAGCCGGCGGCCGCGTCGTGCTCCATGGCCGTCACCACGCCGCCTGAGCCGAACGCCATGCGCAGCCGCTGCACCGAGGGCGAGGGGGGCGAATCGAAGCGCGCGTCGTTGGCCCGCGTCAGCACCAACTTCACCGGCTTGCCGAGCGCCTTCGCCGCCAACGCGGCCGGCGCCGCATAATCCCCGTTCAGCCGCCGGCCGAAGCCGCCGCCGAGCAGATAGGCGCGCAGGACGATGCTGGTCTCGGGCCGCCCGAGCGCCTTGGCCAGCGTCGGCAGGATCAGGCTCTGCCACTGATTGCCGGTGTGGATCTCGAAGATCCCATCCCTCTCGAAAGCGAGCGCATTGACCGGCTCAAGCTGGAAATGCAGCACGGTCGCGGTGGTATAGGTCTGTTCCAGCACCGACTGCTCCGCCTTGAACGCGGCAGCCGTGTCGCCGCCTCCGGTGTCGAGCACGGCGCCCGCGTCGGGATCGGCGATCAACCGGGCGGCGCGGTCCTGGATGTCCTTCTCCGACACCGCGGAGGTCGGCCCCGGCGTCCAATCCACCTTGACCAGATCGGCGGCGCGGATGGCGGCGGGATAGCTTTGCGCGATCACCATCACCCAGCCGGGGAGGGTTCCCGAGGGATCATCGAGCACGAGGCTGCCGACATAGCCTTTCACCACTTTGGCGGCGCTGTCATCGACCGAATTGACCTTCGCGTCGTTCCGCGTCGGCGGGATCTTCGGCCGGGCATAGACCATGCCGGGAACGCTGGCGTCGATGCCATAGCGTGCCGTGCCGTCGGTTTTCGGTGGGATGTCGAGCGCCGGAACCGGCCGGCCGATCAGTTGCCGCTCGGAGGCCGGCTTGAGCGGCAGCTTTTCGAGCTCCTCGGCCGAGAAGCGGCGCGTGGGTATGCCCCGCCGGACGATCTCGCCGAAGGTGAGGGAAGCGCCGCCCGAGACTACGGCGCCATTCTCAACCCGGCAGGCCGACGCATCGACGCCCAGCAGCTTTGCGCCCTGCTCGACCAGCGCGATGCGCCCGGCCGCCCCGGCGCGGCTGAACAGAGCGAAGCTCTGCCACACCGACCAACTGCCGCCCGTGACCATCAGACCCCATTTCGGATCGGTGCCGACGTGAAGAATGCGCACCTGTCCCAGGCGGCGCCGAGCTCGTCCGCGAGGATGCGGGCGAGCGCGGCGCCCACATGCTGGCCCATCTCGGCACGGATGATGTTGACCGTCACCCATCCATCGCCGTCGATGGCGAATCACAGCGTCGGCTCGAACAAGGGAGCGGCCTCGGCCGGCGGCACGCCGCCAGGCACCGCCGGGTCCATCGCCGCTGCGGCGTGGCGGGGAAAGCCGAAGGCAAGGCTCGCCGCGGCGCCCGCCCCGACACTGGCGACAAGAAATCCGCGCCGCGTCAGGGCGATGGCGCCTTCGCTCGAATCCGGATGCCTAGCCATGGCTCGCCTCGGCCGCCTTCTTGATGGCTGCGCGAATCCGCGCATAGGTCATGCAGCGGCAGAGATTGCCGGTCATGACGGCGTCGATCTCCTCGTCCGTCGGGCGAGGGAAATCCTTGAGCAGCGCCACCGCCTGCATGATCTGGCCGGACTGGCAGTAGCCGCATTGCGGCACCTGCAATTCCTTCCAGGTGGTCTGCACCGGATGAGCGCCGGCGGGGTCCAGCCCCTCTATGGTCGTGATCTCCGACCCGTCGACAGCGCCGAGCGTCGTGACGCAGGAGCGCGTCGCCCGGCCGCCGACATGGACCGTGCAGGCCCCGCACATTCCGATGCCGCAGCCGAACTTGGTGCCCGTCAGCCCGATCTCGTCGCGGATGACCCAGAGCAGCGGCGTGTCCTCGTCGACATCCACCGTCGTGGCGCGACCGTTGAGGGTGAAGCGGGTCATTGCTTTAGGCTCCCCATATCCTCATGGGTTCAATCCTGTCCGCGACCTTGGGCACGGACCGCTGCGACGGTCTTTTCGAGATCAGGCCATGCCGGCTGCGTCGCGCGGCTGGCGCGCAGGTAGGCGGCGATGCGGGCGATGTCGGCGTCGCTGAAGCCGGGCGCGAAGCCCGGCATCACGATCCCCAAAGCGCCCTTCGCGTGCGCCGATGCCATACAGCATCACCCGGATCAGGTTGGTCGGGTCCGACAGGTTCACGGCGCTGTTCAGCGCCAGATCGGGCCGCAGCGCATTGATCTGTCCGCCGCCGTTGAAGTGGCAGGACGCGCAGGCCGCCGCGTAGAGCCGGGCTGCCGGATCGTCGGGAAGCCCAGGGCTGTGCGCGCTCACGGCCAGCGCCCGTTCGATCGCCGGCTGCGCTGCGGCAGTACGGACGGTCGCCTGCCCGACATCGGCGAAATAGACGCCGAGCGCCGCGATGTCCGCATCGGGCAGCCGGGCGAGCCCGTCGTGCACCACCGGCGACATGGGGCCGGCGGCGACACCGTGAAAATGGCTGACACCGTTGCGGAGATAGGCGACGAGTTCGTCCTGGCCCCAGGGCACCGGCGAAGGGTTCGCCTTCGTCAACGGCGGCGCCACCCAATTGTCGATAGGTGCGCCGGCGAAAGCCTGCCCGCGCTCCTCCGCGCCCAGCGCGTTGCGGGGCGTGTGGCAGGCGCCGCAATGGCTGATTCCCTCCGCGAGGTAAGCGCCCCGGTTCCAGACCTTGCCGCGTGCGGGCTGCTCGACATAGCGCCCGGGCCGGAAGAACAGCAGCTTCCATCCCGCCTGCAGCGGGCGCAGGTTCAGCGGTAAAGGCAGGCCGTTCTCTTGGGCAACCGACCGCACGGGAGGGCGTGTCGTCATGTAGGCGTAGAGCGCGGCGACGTCCTCATCGGTCAGCCTGGTGAAATGATCGTAGGGGAACGCCGGGAAGAGGTGCGAGCCGTCGCGCGCCACGCCCGCATGCATCGCCCGCCGGAAAGCGGCTTCTGACAAGGTCCCGATGCCGGTCCCCACATCCGGAGTGATGTTGGTGGAATAGATGGCGCCGAAGCCGGTCCGCATCGCGTAGCCGCCGGCATAAAGAGCGCCGCCCGGCGCGGTGTGGCAGGTGGCGCAGTAGCCGGCGCCGGCCAGGATTTCACCGCGGGCAACGAGGTCCGCCGGGAAGCTGAAGGCTGACGGCGGCGCAATCGGCGCGATGGCCGGACGCAGCACTCCCCTGCTGGCCTGCCGTGCGCGATCGAGAACTCCCGAGGCCGGCGCTCGCAATCCAGCTTGGCAAGGCGCCGGTGTATTGAGCACGAGGCAAGAAGCCTGTGACGCCGACCTATATTACGGTCGAAGCTGGATTGACCTCCATCCGCTCCGCAAATGTCTGCTTGCCGTCCCACGCATCGGTCAGGCAAGCGCGGCGCCTACCTCACGCCTGCTCTTCAGGAGCGCTTCGATGAAGATCGGCTCCCAGGTGAGGATGTGGTTTGTCATGAGAGCCTTGATTCCTTCCACGTCACCTGACTCAGCGAGGCTCACGAGGCGGTAGTGCTCCGCGACGGAGGAGAGCTGACGTTCCATGCCAGCGCGGGAGGAGATGCCGTGCAGCCGCATCTTGTCTCGCAGGCTCATGGCCATCTCCGTCAGCAGGGCATTCTCGGCAGCGCTAATGAAAGCAAGATGAAAGTTGCGGTCAGTCTCTAGGTATCCGTACAGGTCATCCGCTTCCACGGCGGCCTTGACGGCATCGGCGAGGTCGGTGAGGTGCTCCAGGGCCTTCTTCTTTTTGCGCGGCTTGAGCGCGAACAGCTCGACCGCGCGCACCTCCAGCAGACGGCGCATCTCGAAAAGGTTGCGCAGATCGTCCACGGTCGGCTCGACCACCTTGAAGCCGCGGTTGCGCATGGGCTCGATGAGGCCGGTGCGCGCCAGCTCCAGCAGCGCCTCGCGCACCGGAGTGGTGGATACGCCGAGGTCGGCGGCGAGGGTCGGCACTGAGTACATCTTCCCCGGCCCGCTCTGGCCGGAGATGATCTCCGACCTCACATGCCGCAGCACCTGCTCGCGCAAATTCTGGTCCATCAGCCATCCACTGCCTGCATTTCGCTCCACGCCGGAGGGAAGTAGCACTTTACAATAACGCGCCACAGACCCTCAGGCAAGCCCGCCCGCATGCCGGTCGGTCAAAAAATCAATATATTTCAATGGATATGCGTGAACGAAGGGCGTGCACAGATTTTCATCTTGAAGCTTGTAGTGCACCAATATAAAACGTGACGTGTGACGCGCTACGATAGCGTGGGAGGAAACGATGGAAGCACCCCTGAAGCGGTGGGTCTGCCTTGGATGCGGCTTCTCGTATGACGAGGCCCTCGGCCTTCCGGAGCACGGCCTGGCGCCCGGCGCCCGCTGGGCCGACGTGCCCGGGGACTGGGTCTGCCCCGATTGCGGCACCCCCAAGGGCCAGTTCGAGATGGTGGAGATAGGCTATTCGGAAGGCGGAGCCGATCTGGCGCGCATCGCCTGAACCCGCCGCAACCAAGGGAGGCAGACCATGACCAAGTCTTTCGTGCTCCGGTCGGGCGAGCGCGGACACGACGTCATCTATTCCGATGGCGCCGCCTCGTCTTATGTGGCCGGACATCCGGGCAGCTACATCGCCCGCGAGTCCAGCTTCAATTTTCATCAATACCAGGACGGGCGCCCGGGCTTCGGCGCCGTCCGCGTGTTCGGCGATGAAGTCTTCAACGGCGCCGGGTGCGGCTACAACATGCATCCGCACCACAACTTCATCATCTGCGCCTTTGTGCTGGAAGGCGAGCTGACCCACATCAACACCGCCGGCCGCGGCATGGTCGACCAGCTCCGGCAGGGCGACTACTACGTGTTCTCCGCTGGTTCGGGCGGAAAGCACTGCGAGCTGTCCATCAGCCCAGAGAACATGAACGCGATCTATCTGTGGCTGATGCCGGGACAGCTTTATTTGCCGCCGAGCTATCATCGCGCCCATTTCGACATCCGCACCCGCCGCAACCGCATCGTCCAGCTTGTGGGCGACGCGGACGGCGCGCTGCCGGTGTCGCAGGACCTGCGCGTCTCGCGTCTGGTGACCGACCGCGCCGGGGGCTTCGTCTATACCCCGCGCACGCCAGAGCACGGCGTGTACATGTTCGTCGCGGAGGGCAGCGCCACCGTGAACGAGGTGGCGCTCGCGCGCCGCGACAGCCTGGGCATCAGCGGGGTCGCGGCGCTCGCGCTTGAGGTTCCCGACAGCTCCGACGTGTTCTTCGTCGAGACCGCGATGATCGACGACGCCCGCATCCGCGCCTGGGAAAAGGCCCACGGCGCTGACCTTCTCGACTGAAGGCGCGCCCGGCAAGCCATCCCAAGGGAGACAACGATGCCGATCATGGACGTGCGCTATGCCACCGGGGCGCTCGATGCCGCGAAGAAAGCCGACCTCGCCGCGCGCCTCACCGACGTGCTCATAAGAATGGAAGGCGGCGCCAACACGGCCGGCGGGCGCGCCTTCGCCTGGGTGTTCTTCACCGCCTTCGCCGCGGAGGACTGGTGGATCGGCGGCCACGCCGACGGAACCTATGTGACCGGGCCGGGCAAGTTCCTGGTCAACGTCTTCATTCCCGAAGGCTACATGAACGTCACGCACAAGAACGAGGTTCATGCCTGGGTGGCGGAGGCGATCGCCGGGGCGACCGGCTGCGCCGATCCCGCCGGCAGCCTGCTCACCGTCATCAACGAGGTGACCGAGGGCAATTGGGGCGACGGCGGTGAGCCCATCAGCCTGGAATCCATCGCCAAGACCGTGGGCCAGGATGGCGGTGCCCGGCCGCTCTGGTCGCGCGCCTATTTCGAGGCCAAGGCGCGGGCCATGGCGGCGGCGGGCTATCCGGCCGACACCGGCGGAATGCTGCCCTCGCTGCGGCCGCGGCTGCGTGAGACGGCGCCCACAGAGCCAGCCTGACCAGCAGCGCAGGGAACCCAGCAGCGCACGGAACAGTGCGCCTTCCCGCAACCGGCCGAAGCGCGGAGACACGCGCGGCCTCTGCCACAATCCAGAGAGAAGTGAGGGGAACTTCGTGACCAATCAAACCATCCTGGGCCCTGCGCTGAATCGCAGGAGTCTCCTCGCCGGGGCAACCATCCTCGGCATCGCTGCCCTGCTCCCCGGCGCCGCCCGCGCGCAGAGCGGTGAGCTCGTCGTCTCCAACTGGGGCGGCGTCTGGAACGAGCGCATCGCCAAGGGGTTCGAGGAGCCGGCCTTCGCCGCCTCGGCCATGCGCATCATCCACGATCTTGCCCCGGCGCCGGAGCGCAAGGCGAAGCTGCTGGCGGAATGCCGCCTGCCGCGCTCCAGCGTCGACGTGACCTGGCTGAGCGACGCCGACGCCTATGAGATGAGCGCCCAGGGCGTGCTCGAAACCCTCGACATGTCGCGCATCCCGAGCGCCGGCCACATCATCGAGAAGCTCAGGCGGCCCTATTTCATTCCCGCGGCCTATGGCGGCGTGGTCCTGATCTACAATCCGGCCAGGATCCCCGAGCCGCCCACCAGCTTCGCCGATTTGTGAAACCCGAAATATGCCGGCCGCGTCGGCATCATCGACCAGCTCTACTTCAACTATATCTATGCCGCCGCCCTCTCCCACGGCGGCTCCATGAGCGACGTGAGCAAGGCCTTCCCGGCGCTGCTGGAGATGAAGAAGCAGGTCCAGCCTCGGCTCTATCCCTCCCACCAGGCGCTGGCGGCGGCCTTCAAGGCCGAGGAGATCTGGATGGTGCTGCTTGCCGACAAGGGACTGATCAATTCCGCCTTGCTGTCCTCCGGTTTCATCGCCGAGCCGGTGCGCATCCTCTACACCGGGTCGGCGGTGGTGATCGGACTCATCGCCGTGCTACTGCCCTTCATGATCATTTCCCTCCAGAGCGTCTTCGAGGGCATCGGCCAGGCCTATGAGGAGGCGGCCCAGACCATGGGTGCGCCGCCGTGGACCGCATTCTTCCGCGTCACCCTGCCGCTCGCGATGCCGGGCATCTTCTCCGGCTGCCTGCTGTGCTTCGTGCTGGCCATGAACGCATATGCGACGCCGGTCCTCATCGGCGGCCCGTCGTTCCAGATGATGGCGCCGAAGGTCTTCGAGCAGGCGATCAAGGTGTATAACTGGCCGTTCGCCGCCACCATCGCTTTGGTGCTCATGGCCGTGACGCTGGCGCTGAGCGTCCCCTCCAGCCTCGCGCTCCAGAAGCGCTACGGAGCGCTGTGACCATGGCTGCCTCCCGCTCCTCCATCTCCCGCGCCATGACGGCCGGATCATTCCGCCCCGTCATGATCGGAGGCTGCATCGCGGCTTTCGTCATGGTGCTCGCGCCGCTGGCCGCCATCGTCTGGGTCAGCTTCTTCGAGAACAAGATCATCAGCTTCCCGCCCACCGGCTATACGCTCGACTGGTACCGCGCGGCAGCCGCCATGCCCCAGTTCCGCGACGGCTTCGTCACCAGCCTGGAGCTCGGCGTCGTCGCGACGGCGGTGAGCATGCTGGTGGGCGTGCCGGCCGCGCTGGTGCTCGCCCGCGGGCGCTTTCCAGGACGCGAGGCGATCCAGTCGCTACTGCTGGCGCCGCTCATCGTGCCGGCATCGTCGCCGGCGCGGCGCTCTACATGTTCCTGATCGAGGTGGAGCTGGCGAGCGGCGTGCAGGCGGCCATGACGTTCTGGGGCCTCGCCATCGCCCACAGGCTGATCGAGCTGCCCTGGACGGTGCGGCTGGTCACGGCCTCGCTGGTCGGGCTCGACCCGCAGTTGAAGGAAGCCGCCCTCGCCATGGGCGCGCGGCCATTCACCGCGTTCCGCCTCGTGACATGGCCGCTCATCCGGCCGGGCGTGGTGGCGGGCGCGCTGTTCGCCTTCATCGCCTCCTTCGTGGACCTGGAGAAGTCCCTGTTCCTGGTGGGGCCGGGGGTGACGACCCTGCCCATCGTCATCGTCAATTACCTGGAGTGGAGCATCGACCCGACCATCGCCGCGCTCGCCACCGTCCAGATCGCCATCATCTCGGCCGGCCTCGTCGTGACCGACCGCTATTTCAAGCTCGCGCGCATTCTGAGGACGGAAGATGTCGAGCATCCTCATCAAAGACCTCTTGAAGCGCCACGGCGCGCAGGTGACCGTGGACCATGTCTCCCTCGAAGTCGGCCAGAGCGAGTTCATCGCCTTCCTCGGCCCCTCCGGCTGCGGCAAGACCACGACCCTGCGCATGATCGCCGGCCTCACCGGGGCGAGCGCAGGCTCGATCCGGTTCGGCGGGCGGGACGTGACCCACCTGCCGCTCTATCTGCGCAACGCCGGCCTCGTGTTCCAGGGCTATGCCCTGTTCCCGCACATGCGCGTCGCCGAGAACGTCGCCTTCGGGCTCCAGATGCGCAAGGTGGGCCGTGAGGAGACGCGGTCGCGGGTCGACGAGGCGCTGTCTCTCGTGAAAGCTCGCGCACCTCGCCGGGCGCCTGCCGAAGGAGTTGTCCGGCGGCCAGCAGCAGCGTGTCGCGCTGGCGCGGGCCATCGTCTACAAGCCCGAGGCGCTGCTGCTGGACGAGCCGCTCTCCGCCCTCGACGCCAAGCTGCGCACCGAGGTGCGCACCGAGCTGAGGCGGCTCCAGTCAGCCTTGGGGCTCACCACCATCTTCGTCACCCACGACCAGGACGAGGCGCTGAGCGTCGCCGACCGCATCGTGGTGATGTCGGCCGGCCGGGTGGAGCAGGTGGGCACCCCGCGCGAGATCTACCAGCGGCCGGCGACGCGCTTCGTCGCGGAATTCATCGGCCTCACCAACCTGTTCCCGGGGGGGCCTGGAAGGACAGGGCCGCTTCCGCTGCGAGGGCGGGGAGTGCTTCGCGGTCGCCACCACGGATGCGCCGTCGAACGCGTCGGTGCTGGCGATCTGTCCCGAGCATGTCCGCCTGCTGCGCGGGGCCTCCGCGGCGGGCGGCGCAAGCGCGGTGGAGGCCACCGTCGAGGACGTGGTCTATCGCGACGCCCTGACCGAGTTCGTCGTGCGCACCGCCTCGGGCGCCAGGCTCGCCGCGCATCTGCAGAATGCCGACCTCGGCCGAGATGAGCTACGGCCGGGAGACCGGGTGGTCGCCTCCTGGCCGGTGGAAGCGCCCATGCTGTTCTGAGCCTTGAACCCGCGCCGCCGCAGGCGCCCGAACCCCTCGATCAATGTAAGGGCCGCTCCGACGGCCACAGAACCCGCGCGCCCTGCGACGCGCGAAAGACGGACCATGGCTGAACGACACCAAGGCTATTGCACCCTCTGCCGCTCGCGCTGCGGCTCCATCACTCTGGTGGAGAACGGGCGGATGGTCGGTGTCGAGCCGCGTCCGGGCCATCCCACTGGCGGGGCGCTATGCGCCAAGGGTCGCGCGGCGCCGGAGCTGGTGCACAGCCCCGACCGCCTCACCACGCCGCTGCGTCGCATCGTGCCGAAGGGCGACGGAGCGCCCTGGCAGGAGATTGGCTGGCAGAAAATCAGTTGGGACGAGGCGCTCGACGAGATCGCGGGCCGCCTCGACGCCATCAAAAACGAATCCGGCGCGGAGGCAGTGGCCTTCGCCGCCACGACCTTCAGCGGCTCACCCATCGTCGACAGCCACGAATGGGTCGAGCGCTTCGTGCGCTGCTTCGGCAGCCCGAACCTCATCTATGCCATCGAGATCTGCGGCTGGCACAAGGACTACGCCCACGCCCTCACCTTCAGCCGCGGGCTCGGCGTGCCCGACTACGACCATGCCGAGCTGATCATCCTGTGGGGGCACAATCCGGCGCGCACGTGGCTTGCCCAGGCGAGCCGGGTGGCGGAGGCCCGCCGGCGCGGCGCCAAGGTGGTGGTGATCGATCCCAAGCCCGACGGGTCGGGCCAGCAGGCGGACCTGTGGCTGCGCATGCGGCCGGGCGCGGACGCGGCCCTCGCCATGGGCGCCATCCACCATCTGATCGAGAGCAGGCGCTTCGCCGACGACTTCGTGCGGCGCTGGACCAACGCGCCGTTGCTGGTGGACACAAGCGCCGGCCGCCTCGTGCGTGCCGACGCGGTGGGCGCGGGCAGCGTGAAATGCCTCCTCGTGGTCGACGCAGAGGGACGTGCGAGGCCCTACGACACGACCCGCGTGCTGGAGCATGCCGACGGCGTCCAGCTCGACGCGCACATGCGCCTCACAGGCGTGGATGGCCGCGAGATCTTCGCCGAGACCGCCTTCCGCCGCCTCGCCGAACGGGCGCGGGCTTATCCGCTGTCCCGCGTCTGTTCCCTGACGGGGCTCGGCGCGGCGGAGGTCTCGGCCTTCTACGCCTTGCTGGAAGGCGCCCCGCGCGCCGCCTATTACACCTGGACCGGCGTCGGCCAGCACACCAACGCCACCCAGACCGAGCGCGCCGTCGCCACCCTGTTCGCCCTCGTCGGCTCCTGCGACCGGGAGGGCGGCAACATCTGGACCGTCCCGCCGCCGACCCACGCAGTGAACGACTTGTCCCTCCTGCCGCCCGGCCAGAAGGAGAAGGCGTTCGGCCTCGCCGAGCTGCCGCTGGGCCCGCCGGCCCATGGCTGGATCACCGCCCGCGATTTCGCCCGTGCCGCCATCGATGGGGTGCCCTACAAGGTGCGGGCGCTGATGAGCTTCGGCGCCAATTTCGCGGTGTCGCAGGCCGACACGGCCCGCAATTTCGCGGCGCTGCGAGCCCTCGAGTTCCACGTCCAATGCCGACATGTTCATGAACCCCACGGCCGCCTGCGCGGACATCGTGCTGCCGGTGAGCATGCCGTGGGAGCGCGACGCCTTGCGCATCGGCTTCGAGATCACCCGGGAAGCGGTGGAGACGATCCAGTTTCGCCGCCAGATGCTGGAGCCGCTCGGAGGAAGCCGGGCGGACCATGAGATCGTGATGGCCTTGGCAACGCGCCTCGGGATGGCGGCCCAATTCTTCGGCGGCGACATCGAGGCCGGCTGGAACCACCAGTTGGCGCCCCTCGGCCTCACCATCGAAGACCTGCGCGACAGGCCGGACGGGGCGCGCGTGCCGCAGCCTTTCGCCCATGCGAAGTTCACTGCGCAGGAGGCTGATGGCGCCGTGCGCGGCTTCGACACCCCGACCCGCCGGGTGGAGCTCTACAGTACACGCCTGCTGGAACACGGCCACGACCCGCTGCCCGATTTCGTGCCTCCCCTATACCGGCGAGGACAAGGCGCCACCGCTTCTCCTCACTACAGCGAAGAGCGGCTGGTTCGTCCACACCTCCCATCGCCACGTGGCCTCCCTGCGCCGCAAGGCGCCGGACACCGCGGTCGAGATCGGCCCCGCGCTCGCCGCCGCGCGCGCCCTGGCGGCCGGCGACTGGGCGCTGGTGCGCACGAGCGGCGGCGCGGCACGCCTGAAGGTGCGCCTCAACCCGGCGCTCGATGCCACGATCGTCGTGGCTGAGTTCGGCTGGTGGGAGGCCTGCGTGCCGCTCGGCCGCGCCGCCACCGGGACCCACGGCGCGGACACCGCCAACATCAACGCCATCCTCGGCGATGCCGCGCGCGATCCGGTGAGCGGCTCGGCGCCGCTGCGGGCGGCGCGCTGCGAGATCACGTCTTTGCCGCAGGCCAATCGCGGGCGCTGGCAGGGAGGGCGCCGCTTCATCGTCGCGGACGCGCGGGCGGCGGACACGCACAGCCGTGCGCTCGCCCTCGTTCCCGAGGACGGCGGAGACCTGCCCGACTTCCTCCCCGGCCAGCACGTGGTGGTCCGCTTGCCGGAAGGCGGGCCGGCGCGCGCCTATTCCCTGACCGGGCCGCCGGCCTCTCCCCCGGCACTCTCCATCGCCGTACGCCGCAATCCGGCCTTTCCCGGGGGCGAGGACGCGGGATTTCTCTCTCACCGCATCCAGAATCTTCAGGCCGGCGACGCGTTGGGAGCCTCCCGCCGGCGTGTTCACCCCCCGGTCGATTGGCGCGCGCCCGCCCCTCCTGATCGCGAACGGCATCGGCATCACGCCGTTCGTATCGTATCTGGAGGCGCTGGCGGCGCAGCCTGCGGCGCGCGCTGGCGAGGTTATGCTGCTGCACGGCTGCCGCGGCCGCGCCGAACATCCCCTCGCCGACCGCATGGATGTCCTTGCGCCGCGCATTCCCGGCTTGCGGCGGATCACTGCTTATTCCCGCCCCGACGCGAAGGACCGGGCCGCCCACCGTTTTGACGTGCACGGTCGGCTCGACATCGATGCCCTGCGCGCCACCGGCGTCCTCCCCGATACGCCTGACGGGCGCCCGCTCGCCTACATCTGCGGCTCGCCAGCCTTCATCGCCGACATGCGGGAGGGACTCGCGCGATGGGGTCTGCCGCGCTTCGACATCTTCACGGAAGCTTTCTTCGTCCCCGCGGAGGTCCGCCCGAGCTGGAGCCGGGCAAAGTCACGGTGGTCGGTTCAGGCCGGTCCTTCGCGTGGACACCCGCCGCCGGCTCCCTCCTCGACGTGGCGCTCGCCGCAGGGATCGCCCTGCGCAGCGGGCGCCGGGTGGGGCAGTGCGAAAGCTGCGCCGTCGCGGTGGTGGAAGGCCGCTTCGCCCATCTCGTGCCAGTGGAGGGGGAGCAAGGCGCCTGCCTCGCCTGCCAGGCGGCGCCGCTCACCGATCTGACGATCGCGTTATGATCAAACAGGCGCGACGCATGACCCCTACGGCGTCGGCACGCCGCCGTTCAACCGAAAGGACAAAGGCCATGGACGATCAGACCTCATCCCGCCGCGCTCTCCTGCGCCTCGCCACGCTTGCCGCCGGCGGCGCCATGGTGGCGGCCTCCGCCCAGGGTGCGCACGCCTATCAAGGCAATATGGAGCGCGCCATCGGCGAGCTCGAAACCGCCCTGCGCTTGCTGCGCGATGCGACGGCCGACAAGGGCGGCCACCGGGAACGGGCGATGGAACTCATCCGGCAGGCGATGGGCGAGGTCCAGGCCGGCATCGACTATGCCGCCCGGAAGTTCGGCGACTGAGGGCGGCGGCCAACGGTGCGCGGTCAACCCGCACCCCGCGCACTGGCATAGCAGCTCAACGATGCAAGAGTGACAGAGCCGGCTCACAGCGGATGATCCATGAGCCATTTGAATTGGTTGAAAGAACAGCGGTGGGCCTGGAGCCGAGCCATTTCTATGCATCCCGGCTTGGCGAGCATGCGTTGAATACAAGCGGTTCCTCTGCCATCTTACCGACGCGTTCGAGGTTGGCCAGCGTGAGACATACGGAGCGTGATCTCGCCGATTGCGTCGGCGCCATCTATCAGGCCGGGGCCGGGGACGGCAGCTGGCTGGACGTTGGCGAGCGCATTTGCCGGCTCATGGATGCCCGCCGCGCCCTGCTGAACCTCGGCGGCCCCGGCGGGCCACGCAACCTGCTGATGCCGGCCGACAGCGGCGAAGCCGCATATTCGGCCTATTTCCACGCCAGCGATCCTTACGCCGCCAAGGCCCGCTACGATTTTGCGACAGCGCGGGTCCATCACCTCGGGAACGCGAAGCTCGGCGCCGAGCTGGTCACCGAGAACGACCTCCTGCACAGCGAGTTCTATTACGACTTCGCCCGGCATCATGAGCGCCGGCATGTGATCGGCGGGATGGCCGGCATCATGGAGGCCACCCCGGTCCTGGTGTTCCGCGGCGACGACACCGGCGCATTCGACGAAACCCATGTCCGCCTGCTCAAGACCTTGATGCCGCACGTCCAGCGCGCCATCGAGCTGCGTGCGCGGCTCGGGCGGGATGATGAGGCCGTCGCCCTGACGCGGGCCGCTCTGGACGCGCTTTCCGTAGGCGTCGGTGTCGTCGATGCGGGGCTGAAGATCCGTTTTATCAATGACCTCGCCCGCAAGTATCTCGCCGGGCCGGATTCCGGCCTGTTCCCCCTGCGCTCGGGACCTTATGCCGGCAGCGGCGTCTACCTCGCGGCCATGTCCCGCGAGGAGGCCAGCGTGCTGCGGCGGCTCGTTGCATCCGCCACGTCCGGGGGTACCGGCGGCTCCATGCGCGTGACCTCCCGCAACGGCGCTGTGGTGGGCCTGATGGTTGCTCCGGCGCCGCAGGGCCTGGCAGATGACGTGAGTGGAAGGGACGGGGGCGCCGCAAGGGAGCCGCTCGCCCTGCTGATCCTGCGCCCGCTCAACCGCAAGGTGGCGCCGCAGGCCGACATGCTGTGCGAGATGTTCGGCTTCAGCCTGGCCGAGGCGGAGGTCGCGATCGCGCTTACCGGCGGCGCCAGCGCGGAGGCTGTGGCGCACGGCCGCGGCGTCTCGCTCATGACCGTCCGCAGTCAGATCCGCTCGATCCTGGGCAAGTCGGAGGCGGAGAACCTGCGCGACTTCGAGCGCACCATGGCCACCCTCGGCGCGCTCGTGCCGCAGGTGCGTTAGCTCCTCCTCGGCCGGCCATCGCCCCTTGATGTGGCACTGAAAGCCCTGTCGCTCCCGGACCTGTTCGGCGCGGCTCCGTTTCGGCTCTCGCATAAACAGTTCTGACGATGAGGCGCAGGGCACGACTGGCTAGGCTCCGTTCAATCGAACCGGAACCGGACGCGCGCCATGCAACAGCACGTCACCCCTCCGCCACGCAGACGCATGATCGTCGGGATCAGCGGCGCCACGGGGAACATCTATGGGTTGCGCCTTCTGGAGGTGTTGAGGCGCCTCGACATCGAGACGCATCTCGTCATGACGAAGCCGGGCGAGCGCACCCTCGCCTACGAGACCGACCTGAAGGTACGCGACGTGCGCGCCATGGCGGACTTCAGCTACAACGACGCCGACATCGGCGCAGCCATCGCCTCCGGCTCGTTCCGCACCATGGGCATGGTCGTGGCCCCCTGCTCGGTGAGGAGCCTCGCGGCGATCGCCGCCGGCAACACCGACGGCCTGCTCACGCGTGCCGCCGACGTGTGCCTGAATGAGCGCCGACGGGTCGTCCTCATGTTCCGCGAGACGCCGCTGCATGCCGGGCACATCCGCGCCATGGCGCAAGCCACCGAGAACGGTGCCATCGTCTTCCCGCCGGTGCCGGCCTGGCTCGTGGTCACCGTTCCGCGCGACTGGCGCCGCAAGAGCAGGACCGGCGAAACGGCGGACCTGTGCCGGCGGATCGGGCAGGGGGTGTTCGCCAGCAAGGCCGGTCTGGTCATCCCGAAGGTGATCGTGCTCGACGACGACGTGGACCCGACCGACGTGAAGGAACTGGTCTGGGCCTTCGCCACACGCTGCCATCCCCTGCTCGGCCATGCCGTGTTCAACGACATCGAGGGGGCGCCGCTGCTCGCCTATCTGCTTAAGAGCGAGAAGGTCTCCGGCCACACCGGCAAGATTGTCTACAATTGCCTCGCGCCGGACGAATGGGGCGAGGCCTTGCCCATGCGGGCGTCATTCCGCCACGGCTATCCGGCGGAGATCGTCGACCGCGTGCGTCGGCGCTGGAACGAGTACGGGGTCAGTTAAGGTCAAGTCCGCGTTCCCCATCCACCAGACGTCAACGGCCGGCGGTCCGGGCATCTCCCCGGCGCCGGAGAGAGGAAGATCATGTCCGATGCATTCGAATCCACCCATCCGGCGGAGATCGCCGCCTTCGTGGGCAAGCATATCATCTATACTTATGCCAATGGCTGGCAGTACGAGATGTACTTCAAGAATGACCGCACCATCGACTACCGCGTCCATGGCGGCATGGTCGGCGGGCGCTGGGTTAAGGGCCAGGAGGTCCATATCGTCCGCCTAGCCGACAGCGTGTACAAGGTCTCCTGGCACGAGCCCACCGGCACTTGCGTGAGCGTTGCTTATAATCTCAAGGAGAACCGCGCCCACGGGGCCACCTTCTTCCCACGCTGGATCGAGCAGGAGCCCAAGAAGATCATCGGCTTCCAGAACGAGAAGATCGACCTGATGCGCCAGTATCGCGACGCGGGTCCGACCTATCCGACCATGCTTGTCGACGAGTTCGCCGACATCACCTTCGTGGAGGATTGCGGCCGCGACGACGAGAGCGTCATCGCGTGCGCGCCGAAGGATCTACCGCCGGGCTATGCTACGCGCCGCAACGTGGGCTAGGTAGGGGACTCATTGTTTAGAGCCAGAAGATGACGGCTGCGGCGATGCAAATGGCCGAGAAGAAGGTGTGGGCGCATCGGTCGTAGCGGGTCGCGACGCGCCGCCAGTCCTTGAGCCTGGCGAAGAGATTCTCGATCCTGTGGCGCTGGCGATAGAGCGCGTTGTCGTAGGGAAAGGGGATTTTGCGGCTGCGGCTCGACGGGATGCACGGCTCGACGCCTTTGGCGAGGAGCGCCTGGCGAAATGGCGTGCTGTCGTAGCCGCGGTCGGCGATGAGGGCTTTGGCGGGCGGCAGGGCACCGAGCATGAGCCTTGCGCCCTTGTGGTCGCTCATCTGGCCGTCCGAGAGCAGCATGACGAGCGGACGCCCCTCGCCGTCGCACACGGTGTGGAGCTTGGAGTCCAGGCCGCCCCTTGTGCGCCCGATACGTCGGGAACAGCCCCTTTTTGAGCAGGCTCGCCGCCGTGCGGTGGGCTTTGAGATGCGTCGCGTCGATCATGATCCGCTCCGGCTTCGGCCCTGCGCCGGCGAGCCCGGCGAAAATCCGGTCGAACACGCCGAGCCGGCTCCAGCGCATGAAGCGGTTGCACAGCGTCTTGTGCGGCCCATAGTCTTGCGGCGCGTCCTTCCACTGCAGGCCGTGCTTGATGACGTAGACGATTCCGCTCACCACGCGCCGGTCGTCGACCCGCGGCACGCCATGCGACAGCGGAAAATACGGCGAGATCCGGGCCATCTGCCGCTCGCTCAGCAAAAACAGGTCACGCATCATTCGGACAGTCAATAGATGGAAGCCAGCTTCCGGGCCGCTTGATTCAAACCAAACGGCCTCCGGCGAACACGGCACGGTTGACGTCCTGTTTCTGGTCAAGCCCAAGCAGGAGATCTCCAGCGTTGCCGTCTTCGGTCAGACCGATGAGCTGGTACTCGATGGGTACAGGCGGCGCTGCCGTCATCATTCTCCCCCCTCCAGGCCGCCACGCAACGGATTGATGATCTGGGGGCCGGCGAAGTCCTTCTCGTTGTCAGTCACCACCACGCATTCATTCGCGCCGGCGACGGCGGCGATGATCATGTCGAGTCCGCTACGGAGACGACCCGCCACCTTGCCCTCCGCCATCAGCCGCGCCCAGATCAGGCCGGCCTTGGCGTCGAAGGATAAAATGCGGCCCGCGAACAGCACCTGCGGCCCCTCCGGCCCGACAAACCAGGCGTCGAGCGCATCGCGTTTCCTGCCGCGAGGCTTTTCCAGAATGCCACGTCGAATTTCAGCGACGGTCAATGAAGCAATAAACAGGTCCTCGTCGCGCTGTGCTGCCATCCAAGCCAGCAACGACGCCGACGGCTGCGGCTTGACGATATTGCTGATGATGTTGGTATCGAGGAGATAGCGCGTCATAGATCGACCTTACGCCCCTCTTCACGGGGGCGGGAAAGATCAAGCTCCGCGCCCACCAGCGGCGAGCGGCGTAAAGCGGTGAGGATGCCGCCGGGCTTGGGTGGTTCGCCAGCGACGACTGTCTTCACGGCCGCGCGAACCTCCTCCGCTTCCGGCCCTTCCTCAGCCAGACGACGGGCAAGAGCGCGTATCAGCTCGCGATCGGATTCGAGCGCCATGATCTCGAAGCGCGTGAAGCCGCGCTGCGTCAGACGGGCGCGGTAATTCTGGATCGCTCTCTTCTGTGCAGCATTGCCCATGGCCATCCTCCGTATTATATCTGGATATATAGTCCAGATTTGTTGTGAAGACAAGCGAGGACGCGATGGCGAAACGCGTTTCAGACAGGCTTGGCCAGAGAGCGGATCGCCGCGCCATCCGATGCCGGTATTTTCCGTCTGCTGTGATGCGGTTTTCTACGCCGGATGGCGCCAGCACCGGCAACAATATGCTGAATGCCGTCGAATACTCTCCGTTGATTTGCGTTGCTTATACTTCGATTCACAACAATCGTGAAGCCGATCAACTTGCAATCGCTATCGAACGGCGCAACGATGGACCAGGACAAACGCCAGAAGCAAAGGAGCGCGCTTCGGCTCGTCGCGCCGGAACTGTCGCTCGTGCGCCGCGGCGACGGTCCCGACCCGCGCCTGAGCGAGTTGGCTCGGCTGCTCGCCCGTCGTGCCGCGCGGGAGGTGTTCGAGGAGCAGATGAAGGAACGTAGCACGACGCGCTCCTGACACCTCAGGAGAGTGCGCTTTGAAGGTCGCGATCTACGCCCGCTATTCGTCCGACAATCAGCGCGACGCCTCCACGCCGACCAGCTCCACATCTGCCGCCTCCATGCCGAGAAGCAGGGTTGGCAGGTGGTCGAGGAATATACCGACCACGCCATTTCCGGCGCCTCCCTTCTTCGTCCCGGAATCCAAGCCCTGATCTCGGACGCGGCGCGCGGCCGTTTCCAGTACGTGCTGGCCGAGGCGATGGATCGTCTTTCGCGCGATCAGGAGGACATTGCCGGCCTCTACAAGCGCATGGCCTATGCGGACGTGAAGATCGTCACGCTCTCCGAGGGCGAAGTCACGCATCAGCATGTCGGCCTCAAGGGCACGATGAACGCCCTGTTCCTCAAGGATCTCGCCGACAAGACGCGCCGAGGCCAGCGCGGGCGCGTCGAGATGGGCAAGTCCGGCGGCGGCAACGCCTATGGTTATGATGTGGTGAAGAAGTTCGACGCCGGGGGCGAGCCCATACGTGGCGACCGGACCATCAACGAGTTCCAGGCGGGGGGCATCCGCCGCATCTTCCGTGACTATTCGACCGGAAAGTCGGCGAAGCGAATCGCCTTCGAACTGAACAAAGAGGGCGTCTCCGCGCCAGGCGGCGGAGAATGGGGCTTCAGCACGATCAACGGCAATCCGAAGCGCGGCAACGGAATCCTCAACAACGAGATGTATGTTGGCAAGCTGGTCTGGAGCCGTCAGCGCTTCATCAAAGACCCGGACACTGGCAAGCGCCAGGCACGCATAAACCCGGAGCAGGACTGGGTCACCCAGAATGTGCCCGAGTTGCGCATCCTTGACGACGAGCTGTGGCAGGCGGTCAAGGATCGCCAGAAGGCCGTCAAACTGAACCATAGCGACGATGGCGAGACCGAGAACCACTTCCGGGAACGTCGCCGCCCCAAATACCTTTTCTCGGGCCTGACCAAGTGCGCCTGCTGTGGCGGTGGCTATTCGATGATCTCGGCTGACCTGGTTGGCTGCTCGACAGCCCGGAACAAGGGCGCTTGCGACAATCGCAGGAACATCCGACGCGATCAGTTCGAGGCGCGCGTCCTGAACGCGCTGCGCCATCACCTGATGGACCCAGCGCTGTTCAAAGAATTCTGCGAGGAATTCACCCGCGAGATGAATCGGCTGCGCATGGAAGGCCGAGCGTCGATCGATGCGGCCGAGGCCGAGATCAAGCGGATCGACCGAGAGCTGGACAAGCTGATGAAGCTCATCCTCGCGTCCGACAGCGACGACGCTCCCACCCGGATGATGAAGCAGATGAAGGAGCTCGAGGCTCGCCAGAAGGAGCTGAAAGCGTTCCTGCAGGACGCCCAGGAGCCAGCGCCCCTTCTGCATCCAAACATGGCGCATCACTACCACGCCCAGGTGGACGATCTCTATGCGGCGCTTCAGGAGGATTCGGAAGAAAAGCGGATGACGGCGGCCGACGTGATCCGCTCGCTGGTGCGCGAGATCATCCTGACGCCGGAGGACGGCACGCTTCAGATCGACATGCGCGGCGATCTGGCTGGCATTCTTGCGATTTCGCTCAAAAGCAAAAGGCCCGCCAGAGGGGCGGGCCGATCGCAAGTCGAGATGGTTGCGGGGGCAGGATTTGAACCTGCGGCCTTCAGGTTATGAGCCTGACGAGCTACCGGGCTGCTCCACCCCGCGGCGACTGTGTAGCAGTCTGTTCCGCGAATGAGAAGCCCTTATTTCATGGTTCCGCAACAAAATAGATATATGATATATATCAATTCGTTACGTGTGATTTCTGAGGCGGCTTCGCGCGCTTTCGGCACATTCTCCGCCACGTTTTTGCGCGACGCCACGGCTTATCGTGGCCACGCCCGCGGATGAAGCCTGCGTTTCCATTGCTGTCCGCGCGGCAGGGCGGCGACGTCGTCGAGGCTGCGGCGGACCGCGCGACGCAGCGGCGTATCGGAAGCGGAAAACAGGATGGCGTCGCTCTCGGCGGCGCGCGGCGCGATGGGCTCGGCTGAGGCGCGAGCGGGCTTTTTCGCGCCGGGACGACGCGGCGTTCCGGCGCTGGCGCTCCCGCGCGCTGTGGCGTGGGGAGCGTCCTGCGCGACGGCCGCCTGCGGGACGGCTTCTCGCGAGACGATCTTTTTCGGGGCGGTCTCGTTCGACGCGGCGGAGAGCTTCGGGCGGCCGCGCTTGCGCCGCAGGACCGGCTCCTCGACGACGGGCTCGGGCGTGGCGGCCTCCTCGACGAGGCTTTGCAGGATGCGCGGCGCGACGCGCCCCGCCGGAGAGTCCGGCGCGGGCGCTGGAGCCTGACGCGCCGCAGGCTTCGGGCTGAACAGGCGTTCCGCTTCTTCGAGATGGGCTTGCAGGTCGGAGCGGACCGGCCGCGTCTCGGATTTCAGGAAGGCCGGGGCGGCGAAGGCGTCGTCGCCCGTGCCTTCGCTCAAAGCGGCGGGAGCGGGCAGGAACGGATCGCGCGGGGCTTTGGCCTGAGCGTCGGCGGATGCGGCGGAGCGACGGGATTTCTTGATCTCGACCGAGAAATTCTTGGCCGCATAGGGTCTTGGCGAATATTTCATAAAAGCGTCCGTGACGGCGGCTTGTCTTGCGCTCAGCAGTCGAAATGAGCGCGCGATCGCAATTCGCGCCGACGCCGCCACGCGGCGCGATGAAGCGATGTTGGAATGATGTTTTGGGCGGGAGAGGATTCGCCGAGCGTTTCGACCGCCTCTAACCTCACTATAGTCGTCGACTGGGTCATTGCAAGCGCGGATCGACTTGACAGGCCAAGGTCAGGCGCGTCGACGTCAGCTTCGCGCAAGCTGCGTCCATGTCGGAGCCTCCTGATCAGGAGCGGGGAAAACGGTATTTTCATGGCCGGCGTTTCAAGGCCGAAGTTCATCTTCAACGCCGTGGGCGGGCCGAAGTTGCAGGCCGTGAGAAAAACCGGCCGTCGCGCCCCGCGCTCAAGCATAGACGGAATGAACCTGGACGAGATGAGCGCATACACAAGAATGAACGCGCGACGACTGCGCCTTTATAAGCAATTCGCCGTATTTTTCGAGCGGTTTTTTCAGCCGCCCGGGATAGCCATGGGTGACGGACGCCGCGCCGGCCGTCCGCGTCGCCGCATCCCGAGGCCGCAGCATGACTCTCGCCGATTGGAAAATTGGGCGCAAGCTGAATGTCAGCTTCGCCTGCCTCGCCGCCATCGTCGTCGTGATGAGCGCCGCGCTCGCCGTCGCCACGCGCGCGCTCGACCAGGCCGCCGCCGCGCAGCAGAACGCCGCCCGCGCGACGGACGATTTCGACCGCGCGGTCGGCGAAGCGCAGGAGGCGGCGCGGCTCGCCCTGCGCTTCGCGCTCTCGCGCGAGGAGCGTCTCGCGACGGCGGCCGACGCCTCAAACAGGGCCTCCGCCTCGGCGCTCGCCGACGCGCGCCGCGACATGCGCGAGCGGCCCGAGCTCGCCGTCCTGCTTGACCGGACGGAGGCGACGCGCGCCGCCTATTGGCGCGACGCCGGCGGCGAGGCGATAAGGCTCGGGCGTGACGGCGCGACGTCCGAAACCGTGCTCAGAGCCGTCGGTTCGAGCAAGGCCGCCGAAACGATGGAGGCGTTCAGAAGCGCGTCCCGTGAAACGCGCGAGGCGCTCGGCGCCTGGAGCGCCGAGACGCACGCCGCCTTCGCCGACGTCTCGGCCGCGCTGCGGCTTGCGATCGGCGTCGGATGCGTTTCGACGCTCGCCGCCGCGGCCTTCGTCGGCTGGCGCCTGCGGCGGGCGATCGCCGCGCCGGTCGAAGACATGACGAATGTCATGAAGAAGATTGCGGCGGGCGGCCTTTCCGACGAAGTGCCCCATGTCGGGCGCAAGGACGAGATCGGCGCCATGGCCGAAGCGGCGCAGGCCTTCCGCAAGGCGGCGCTGGCCAAGATCAAGCGCGACGCCGACGAGGCCGAGGCGATCAAGGTCTGGAAGCAGGAGGACGAACAGCGCGCGGCGGACGCGGCTGAAGCGGCGCGCCAGGATCAGGCGGCCATCGGCGGGCTCGCCGAGGGCCTTGCGCGGCTCGCCGGCGGCGATCTTCTCTATCGCATCGAGACGCCGTTTTCGGCCAAGGCCGAGCCGCTCCGCCTCGACTTCAACGCCGCCGCGGCGCGGCTTCAGGACACGCTCGCGGCGATCCGCGACAACGCCGACGCCATCGCCGCGGGCGGCGGCGAGATCGCGTCGGCCGCAGACGACCTCTCGCGCCGAACCGAGCAGCAGGCCGCGGGTCTTGAGCAGACGGCGGCGACGCTCGACGAGATCACCGTGACGGTCAGGAACACCGCGGACGGGGCCGGTCGGGCGCAGGCCGTCGTCTCGGCGGCCAAGGCCGACGCCGACCGCAGCGGCGCGCTGGCGCGCGACGCCGTGGCGGCGATGGGCGAGATCGAGACCTCTTCGCGCCAGATCGGCCGCATCATCGGCGTCATCGACGAAATCGCCTTCCAGACCAATCTGCTCGCGCTCAACGCCGGCGTCGAGGCGGCGCGGGCGGGCGACGCCGGGCGCGGCTTCGCGGTCGTCGCCTCTGAGGTGCGCGCGCTCGCCCAGCGCTCGGCCGAGGCGGCCAAGGAGATCAAGACGCTGATCTCGGCCTCGACCGCGCAGGTCGCGCAGGGGGTCGAGCTCGTCGCCGAGACGGGCGAGGCGCTCGGGCGCATCGTCGCCCAGGTCGGCGAGATCAACATGGCGGTTTCCACCATCGCCGCGAGCGCGCAGGAGCAGGCGGCGGGGCTGCATCAGATCAACGCCGCCGTCAACCAGATGGACCAGATCACCCAGCAGAACGCCGCCATGGTCGAGGAGACGACGGCCGCGGCGCATGAGCTCGGACGCGAGGCGAAGGAGCTCGCGCGGCTCGTCGCCATCTTCAACGCCGGAGCGCCGAAGCCGGTCGAGCGCGCGGCGAACCGCGCGCCGGCCCGGCTCGCCGCCGCCCCGCGCCGGGCAGGCGAGGCGCGGGTCGAGCTGAAATCGGTCGGCGCCAGGGGCGCAGGCTCGGCGCTGCGCAAGCTCGAGCCGGCCGAAGACGGCTGGGAGGAGTTCTGATGGCCGCGCCCGCTCAAAAGCCCGGCGCCGAAGCGCAGATCGTCGAGCTCGCGGCGACGCTCGACCTCAAGGCCGCCGCTCCGCTCGCCGCCGAGCTTTGCTCCATCCGGGGCGCCGACGTCCTCATCGACGGCGCGCATGTCGAGCGTCTCGGCGGACAGTGCCTTCAGGTGCTGATGTCGGCGGCGGCCACATGGCGCGCGGACGGC